>CBIHPZ010000345.1:0-4950 GCA_966211865.1 uncultured Aquabacterium sp. | reverse complement strand
GCCACCCGGAAGACCGGGCCAGCTTCGAGCCGCTGGTGAAGTTCAGGGACTGGCTGCTGGCGCAGTTCGGACACTGAGCGGCGCACTGAATGGCGCACGGAATGGCGCCCTGAATGGCGCATCCAGCGGCGCACCGGGCGACCCCAGGCCGCCGCATCAGCGCCCAGCCGATTTCGCCTTGTCCGGCTTCGTGCCCAGCAGCGCGCGCTCTGCCGCACTGGCGACCTGCTCGCTCAAGGCCGGTGAACCGACCGCGCGCGCCAGCGTGACGGCGCCCACCAGCGACGACAGCGCCGCAAACGCTGCGCCCAGGTCGCGCGGCGCGGCAGGCGATGCCGGGCCGTCCACCACCGTCTGCGCCACGTCCAGCAGGCCGGCCTCGAAGGCCTCGCGTGAGGCGGCATCGGCACGGGCCACTTCGGGCGACAGGCTTTGCAGCGTGCAGCTGTCGCCCAGGTCGCAGGTGCGCTTGACGCTGAGGTAGAAGCGCACAAATTCGGGCCACCACGCCGCGCCATGCTCGGCCTGGAAGTACTGCACGCCCAGCTTCAGGCCGGCCAGGCCCTGTGCCACCGCTTCGCGGAACGCATCGGCCTTGGAGCCGAAGTGCACGTAGAAGGCGCCCGAGGTGACACCCGCCTGCCTGGCCAGCCCATCGACGCCGATGCCCCCGAAACCGCCCTGCCGGAAGCCGCGCCCTGCGGCGTCGGCAATGCGTTGGCGGGTCTGCTGCTTCTGTTCGTGGCGGGACATGCGCATCGGTGCCGTTGGACGTGACGACGCGATTCTAGTTGACGACATAACGATGGTTATGCAAACTGGGATCACGGTCGTTATGTCAACGACCTTCAACCCATGAGAGACCATCGATGCCACTGACCCTCACCCTCACCGAAGGCGTGCTGCCCGCCGGATCCGAACAGGACGTGTTCGCCCGCTTGTGCCACGCCATGCTGAAGTGGCACGGCCTGGCGGACAACGCCGCCCTGCTGCCGAACGTCGTCGGCAGCATCCATGTCCTGCCCTTGGCGAACACCTTCTCCGGCCTGAGGCCCGCGCCGGTGGCCTTCGTGGAATGGAAGATGCCGGGCTTTGCCTTCGCCACGCGCGAGATCCAGCAGGGCTACGTGGCCGAGGCCACCACCATCGTGCACGAGGCCTCGGGCGGCCGGCAGCCCAGGGAGCGCATCTGGGTCAACGTGGTGCACGCGGTCGATGGCGCCTGGGGCATCGCCGGCCAGGCGCTGAGCAACGCGCAGCTGGCCGGTCCGGCCGCCGCCCACTGAGGCGCCGCGATTCCATGCAGCTCTCCAACTACCTGTTCTTCACCGTGCGGTGCGAGGAAGCCCTGGCGTTCTACGCGGCCTGCGGCCTGGGCCGCGTCACGGCGCTGCTGCGCCACGGCGATGGCGTGGTGCCGTTGCACGACGACAGCTGGCGCGGCCGCGTGCTGCATGCCCGGTTCGAAGGGCCGGGCATCCTGTTCCATGCCTCGGACAACCCCGATGCCGAGCCAATGCGCGGATCGGCGCACCTGCTGGAGCTGGACGGCGCGGCGGAAACCCGCCGATTATTCGATCGGCTGGCCGAGGGCGGACAAATCACCACACCGCTGGCCCCCCAACCGTGGGGGGCCTTCCACGGCAAGCTGACCGACCGTTTCGGCGTGCAATGGATGCTCAGCAGCCCGGTCAGCTGACCCGGCACCAGGGAAATCACGCGTCCCGTGCAGCAGATGTCGGTGCTGCCACGCAAAGTACGCGTCACTTTCCTCCGGGCTGACGCGTACGGGCTTTCCCTGTCACCACCTCGCCGCCCATCCGCTTCAATGCGCAGACCGGGGAGTTGAGCTGCGCCGCCCCCTGAAACACGCGCCCGTGGGCGGACATCCGCAGCCAGGTTCGATAGACCGCCGGTTCAAGACCTGCGGCGGAGGAAAAGGACAGCCATGCGAATCCGCAATCGTTCCACCGCGCCCGTGCTGGGCCTGGTTCTTTCCGCTGGCCTGCTGGCCACGGGCACGGCCCCGGCGCAGTCGCCGGGCAAGCTGAAACAGGCCTCCCGCGCCTACATCGTTCAGCTGGCGGACCAGCCGGTGGTGGCCTACACCGGCGGCGTGCAGGGCCTGGCGGCCACGCGCCCGGCGCGCGGCCAGAAGATCGACCCCAATTCGCCCGCGGTCACGCGCTACAAGGCTTACCTCACCGGCCGGCACGACGCGGCGCTGGCCGCCGTGGGCGGCGCGCCCAAGCTCTACAGCTACGGCTACGTCTTCAATGGCTTCGCGGCGGAGCTGTCGCCCGCACAGGCGCAGCGCCTGGCGCAGATGCCGGGCGTGCTCAGCGTGCAGAAGGACGAGACGCGCCGCATGGACACGGCCAGCACCCCCGCCTTCCTGGGCCTCACCGGGCCCACCGGTTTCTGGGCCACCAAGGCCAAGGGCGAAGGGGTGGTGATCGGCATGATCGACTCGGGCATCTGGCCCGAGCACCCCAGCTTCTCCGACCGCACCGACAGCAACGGCAACGCCACCAAGGACGGCAAGCTGGGCTACCAGCAGCTGCCCGGCTGGAACGGCAAGTGCTCGCCCGGTGAATCCTTCGCGGCCAGCCACTGCAACCAGAAGCTGATCGGCGCGCAGTTCTTCAATGCGGGCTATGGCGGCAATGCCGGCATCAAGGCCGCATTCCCGTATGAATTCAATTCCCCGCGCGATGCCGATGGGCACGGCACCCACACCGCGTCCACCGCCGGCGGCAATGCCGGTGTGCCGGCCACCGGCGCGGCGTCGGTGTTCGGCGCCATCAGCGGCATGGCGCCGCGGGCGCGCATCGCCGCCTACAAGGTGTGCTGGGGCAACAACGGCGAAGGCGGCTGCAACAACAGCGACAGCGTGGCCGCCATCGACCAGGCGGTGGCCGATGGGGTGGACGTCATCAACTACTCCATCAGCGGCACGACAACCAACTTCCGCGACGCGGTGGAAATCGCCTTCCTGTTCGCGGCCGACGCCGGCGTGTTCGTCGCCACGTCGGCCGGCAACAGCGGGCCCGCCACCAGCACGGTGGCGCACCCCAGCCCGTGGGTCACCACGGTGGGCGCGGCGGCGCACAACCGCGACGGGCGCGGCTCGGTCACGCTGGGCAACGGCATCACCTACAACGGTGCCTCGGCCGCCGCGGCCCTGTCCTCCAAGGGCCTGATCGCGGCCACGGCCGCGGCCAAGGCCGGTGCCGATCCCACCCACGCCGCGCTGTGCTACGGCAAGAGCGACGGCGACGTGGCACTCGACCCCGCCAAGGTGGCCGGCAAGATCGTCATCTGCGACCGCGGGGTGACGGGGCGCACCAACAAGAGCAAGGCGGTGATGGAAGCCGGCGGCGTCGGGATGATCCTGGCCAACACCTCGGCCAATTCGCTGAATGCCGACCTGCATTTCGTGCCCACCGTGCACGTCTCCAACACCGACCGGCCGGCCATCTACGCCTATGCCGCCGGCGCGGGCGCCACGGCGGCCATCGCGGCGTCCACCATCGTCTACGACGCCACGGCGCCGCTCACGGCCAGCTTCTCGTCGCGCGGGCCCTTGCTGGCCGGCGGCGGCGACATCCTGAAGCCGGACGTCACCGCGCCGGGGCAGGACGTGCTGGCGGCGGTGTCACCCATCGGCTACAACGGCCGCACCTTCGACCTGCTGAGCGGCACGTCCATGTCCAGCCCGCACGTGGCCGGCCTGGGCGCGCTGATGAAGGAGCTGAAGCCGAACTGGTCGCCCATGGCCATCAAGTCCGCGCTGATGACCACCGCCACCGACGTGCTCGACGGCGGCTCGCCCGCCCCGGAGACCAACCCGGTGCTGATCTTCCGCCAGGGCGCCGGCCACGTGCGGCCCATGGCCGCGGCGGACCCCGGCCTGGTCTTCGACGCCGGCTTCAACGACTGGCTCAACTTCATCTGCGGCGTGCAGCCGGGCGGCTTCTGCTCGGCCTACACGCCGATCGACCCCAGCAACATGAACGTGGCGTCGATCGCCATCGGCGACCTGGCCGGCATGCAGACGGTGACGCGGCGCGTGACCAACGTCGGCACCAACCCGGCCACCTACAGCGCGTCGGTCAACGGCATGGTGGGCTTCAGCACCACGGTCACGCCGTCGTCGCTGTACCTGCAGCCGGGCGAGAGCAAGTCCTTCACCGTGAACTTCCTGCGCACCAGCGCCACGCTGAACGCCTACACCGGCGGCCAGCTGCGACTGCAGGACGGCACGCACACCGTGCGCCTGCCGATCGTGGTGCGGCCGGTGGCACTGGCGGCGCCGCCGGAGGTGAGCGGCAGCTACCAGGTGACCTTCGGGTACACCGGCCCCTTCACCGCCACGCCGCGCGGCCTGGTGCCGGCGGTGGTGTCGCCGGGCACGGTGGCACAGGACCCGGACCAGACCTTCAACCCGGCGGACCCGGCCGGCACGGTGGCCATTCCGGTGGTGATTCCCGCGGGCATCACCCACGTGCGCTTCTCGCTCTTCGACGCCGACGTGAGCGCGGGCAGCGACATGGACCTGTACGTCTACAACTCCGCCGGGCAGCTGGTGGGCAACAGCGGTGGCGGCACCTCGGCCGAAGAGGTGAACCTGCGCAATCCGGCGGCCGACACCTACACCGTGTACGTGCACGGATGGGGCCTGCCCGCCGGCAGCTCGTCCTTCAAGCTGCACACCTGGCTGCTGGGCAGCGCCGACGCCGGCAACATGACGGTGACGGCCCCGTCCGCGGCGACCACCGCGCAGACGGGGGCCATCAGCGTGACGTTCAGCGGGCTTGCACCGGCGACCAAGTACCTCGGGTCCATCGTCTACGGCGGGCTCGCCTCGGGCATGCCGAACCCGACCATCGTGCGGGTCGACACCCCTTGAGTGGGCTGGCCGGCTGATCGGCCAAGGGGGCGGGTCGA
>CBIHPZ010000344.1:0-4959 GCA_966211865.1 uncultured Aquabacterium sp. | reverse complement strand
CTGCTGAAGCAGGTCGAGCCCACCGGCAACGCCAAGTTCGTCGAGTTCGTGACCCTGGCGGACCCCAAGACCATGCCCTACGTCGGCTCGCGGGTGTTGGATTGGCCGTACGTGGAAGGCCTGCGCATCGACGAGGCGATGCAGCCGCTGAGCCTGCTGGCCTTCGGCATGTACGGCGAGGTGCTGCCCAACCAGAACGGCGCGCCGGTGCGGCTGGTGGTGCCGTGGAAGTACGGCTTCAAGAGCGCCAAGTCGATCGTGAAGATCCGCCTGGTCGAAAAGCAGCCGCGCACCGCGTGGGTCAAGGCCGCGGCGCAGGAGTACGGCTTCTATTCCAACGTGAACCCCAAGGTGGACCACCCGCGCTGGAGCCAGGCCACCGAGCGCCGCATCGGCGACGCCGGCGGCATCTTCGCGAAGAAGCGGCCCACCCTGATGTTCAACGGCTACGAGGCCCAGGTGGGGCAGCTGTACGCCGGGCTGGACCTGGCGAAGAACTACTGACCGCCGCCAGCGCATGAACGTCAACAAGCTGCTGCTGCACCCGGCGGCCAAGCCGCTGCTGTTCGTGCTGGCGCTGCTGCCCTTCGCGCAGTTGCTGGCCGGTGCGGTGCTCAACACGCTGGGGCCGAACCCGGCCGAGGCGCTGATCCGCGGCACCGGCGACTGGGTGCTGCGCTTCCTCTGCATCACGCTGGCCATCACGCCGCTGCGCGAATGGACCGGCTTCAGTGCGCTGGCCCGCTTCCGCCGCATGGCCGGGCTCTACGCCTTCTTCTACGGCGTGCTGCACTTCCTCTGCTACGCCTGGCTGGACATGGGCCTTCAGCTGGACGACATCGTCCGGGACATCCCCAAGCGCCCCTTCATCCTGGTCGGCACGCTGGCGCTGCTGCTGATGGCGCCGCTCGCCGCCACGTCCTTCAACCGTGCCATCAAGGCGCTGGGCGCGGCGCGCTGGAAGGCGCTGCACAAGTCGGTCTACGCCATCGTGCTGCTGGGCCTGCTGCACTTCTTCTGGATGCGCGCGGCCAAGCACAACTTCGGCGAATGGTCGGTGTACGCGCTGCTGGTGGCGGTGCTGCTGGGCTGGCGGCTGCGCGGCGTCTTCCGCCGGTGGCGGCCCGCCCTGGCCCGCTGATGTGCGCTTGAATTGCGACGGATCACGCCAAGGCGCGTGAAGGCTCGTGGAGGGGGCGTGAACCTGCGCCGAGGCGCGCAAGCCGCGTTGAAAAACACCGCCCGCGCGCCGCAAAGCCCCTCCACTCGCCGCCCGCATCGGCTATCGTGAATCGACCCGCGCCGCGTGCCCGTGCGCGCCGGCTTCGATGCCCGACACCCATCCGCCCTTCGCCGCCAGCGCGTCCGACGCCGATGCGGACGCCGGCTACCAGCGCCACCTGCAGGCGTCCCTGCAGGCCCTGGCACTGGGCCAGCATGCGCGCGGCAGCGACGAAGCCGAGCTGGCGCTGGAAGCCTGGTCGCGCAGCCAGCGCCCCGCCACCGACCGCGCCCGCGCCTTCCAGCTGCTGGCCACGCACCAGTGGCGGCAAGGCCTGTTCGAGGACTCCGCCCTCGCCGCCCGGCGGGCCCTGGCCATCTGGCAGCGCGACGGCGAGCGCGACGCCAGCTGCAGCACCCAGTGCCTGATCGCCACCGCCTTCACCGAGCTGGGGCTGAACGAGGAAGCGCTGCGCCATGCCGCCGCGGCCTTCGACCAGGCCCGCCGCCACGGCCTGCCGGCGCGCGAGATCGAGGCCCTGAACCGGCTGGGCATCTGCCACGAACGCCTGGGCGACCCCGAACGCGGCGAGCAGTACCTGCTGACCGCGCTGCAGCTGGCGCAATCCAGCGGCGACGCCACCGCCGAGATGATGGCCCTGAACAACCTGGCCGCCACCGGCATCGGGGCTTATCACCTGCTGCGCCAGCGCGGCGAGAACGCGGTGGCGCACGCTTTCCTGCAGCGCGCCCGCGGCCATGCGCAAGCCGTGCTGCAGATGGTGGAGCGCACGTCCGACCTCTACCGCCAGGTGGTGGTGCGCGGCAACCTGGGCGAAATCCTGTCGCTGCTGGGCGACTTCGCGGCCGCCGAGCCGCTGCTGCGCCAGTGCATCGCGGACGCCCGGAACAACGGCTATGAAGCGGTGGCGCTGCGCTCGCGCTTCAACCTGGGCGAGCTGCGCGCGATGGAAGGCCGCCACGACGAAGCCCTGGCCGAGCTGCGCGGCGTGCTGGAAGGCCTGCGCCAGTTCGACCACGCCACCACCCGCATGCGCGTGCACCGCGCGCTGCACCAGTCGTACAAGGCGCTGGGGCAGTTCGAGCAGGCGCTGATCCACTTCGAGGCCTACCACGCGATGGAGCTGCAGCGCCTGGCGCTGCAGGCCCGCGCCCAGGCCCGGCTGATGGTGAACCGGCACGACCTGGACCTGGCGCTGGCCAGCGCACCGGTGCCGCTGGGCACCGCGCCGATGCCGCTGGGACCCGCTGCGCCACCGCCCGGCGGCTGAGCCCGCGGCTTGGCCGTACGGAGGCGCCGGCCCCCGGGGATGCGGGGGAGGCACTGCCCAGGTGCGCGCCTAGGATCGCCGCCATGAAGTCCGCGCCGCCGCCGATGCCCCTGGACCATGCTGAGGCGGGCCTGCCCGACGGCCAGGGCCGCCAGGCGCTCGCGCTGGCCTTGAAGACGCTGGAGCTGGCGCAGCTGCACGAACGCCCGGCGGACATGAGCATCGCGCTGGCCCTGGTGGCGCGCAGCCTGAAGGCGCTGGGCGCCTTTCCCGCGGCCGAGGGCTACCTGCAGCAGGCGCGCCGCTGGGCCGCGCTGCTGCCGGGGCACGACGCGGTGATCGACCTGGAATGCGAGCTGGCCGAGGTGGCCTGCGCCTGCGCCGAAGCCGCGTTGGCCGCCGGTGAGGAACGGGCGAAGATGCGCAGCGCCCGCGAACGGGCCCACGCCCATGCCTTCGAGGCTGCGGCGCTGGCCGCGCAGGCCAGCGACGGCCAGTGGGAGGTGAAGGTCCTGCTGCGCATCAGCGAGGTGCTGGACCGCTGCGGCAACCACGACGCCGCCGCCACGCTGCAGAACCGCGCCATCTCGCTGATGGGCCTGCATGCCGAGCTGGCCGAGGTGCCGGCGTTGCAGGACCCGGCCGTCGAGACCCTGCTGATGGCGCCGGGCTCCAGCCTGCTGATGTGAGCGGCCCCTGCCCCGTCAGCCGCCCAGGCTGATGCGGTAGCAAGTGCTGAAGCCCGCCGGTGGCTCGGCCGCCCCGAAGCGGCCGCCGTGGATCGCGGCCACCTTCTCGACCACGCGGTGGCCCAGGCCCAGCCCGAGCGACCGCGGCACGCCGTCCCGCGGGGGCGAGGAAGACCGCGGGGCCGGCGTGCGCCGGCCGTTGTCGCACACCTGCAGCCACTTCGCTTCCGCGTCCAGCTGCACCTCCACCGTGGTGCCCGGCGGCGTGTGGGCCAGCGCGTTGTCCAGCAGGTTGCGCAGGGCCATTTCCAGCAGCACCGGGTGGCCGGTGAGGGGCCAGGCCTCGGGCGCCACCAGGCCGATCTCGTGCGACGAATCCAGCGCCACCTGGGCGTAATCGGCCAGCACGCGCTGCGCCAGCGCCACCAGGTCCAGCGGCACCGCGGCATCGGCCAGCTCGGTGCGGCTGGCGCGGGCCAGCGCCAGCAGTTCGCCCAGCAGATGGCCGGCGCGCAGGGCGTCCAGCTCCACCCGCTGCAGCGAAGCGGCGCGGGCCGCCTCGTCCAGCGGCTGCTGCAGCGCCCCGGCATGCAGCGCCAGCGAGGCCAGCGGCGTGCGCAGCTCATGCGCCAGCTCGTTGGCCAGCTGCTGCTCGCTCTGCAGCGCCGCGTGGTAGCGCGCCACCAGGGTGTTGATGGCGTCGACCACCGCCGCGAACTCCTGCGGCCGTTCGCCCGGCGCCAGCGGCTCGGCGCGCTGCACCTCCAGCGCATGCACCTCCTGCGACAGCCGGTCCAGCGGCCGCAGCCCGCGCCGGATGGCCAGGCCCAGCACCAGCGCCAGCACCGGCAGGAACCACCAGCCCGGCTCCACCACCTGGGCGCCGATGTCCCAGGCCAGGTCGTCGCGCTCCTCGATGCTCAGCAGCACCATCACGCGGCGGCTGTGGTCGGCCTTCCAGCGCGTGAAGCTGCGCCAGCCGGTGGGCGGCGAGCCCAGCCTGAGGGTGTCGAAACCCTCGAGCGCCGTGGCCGGCGGCAGCGGCGCGTCCCCGGTGCGGGTGACCACGTTCCCGGTGGCGTCCCACACCACCACGCTCAGCGACTGCTGGTAGTCGTGCGCGCGCATCGAGGACTCTTCCGCGATGCGCTCGCGCGCCTGCACGAAGTCGATGCTGGACTGGCTCAGCAGCAACGAGGCCACGCTGGCCAGGTGGCCGTCGGTCAGCTCGTCGGCCTCGTGCAGGCCGGTCTGGAAGCCGATCACCGCGAAGCCCAGCCACACCAGCACGAAGGCGCCGATGGCCCAGGCCAGCAGCTGGCCCAGCAGGGTGCGCGGCCGGCTCCAGCGTTGGGTCCAGCGCTGGTGCCAGACCATCAATCGGCCACCGGCACGAAGTAGCCGACGCCGCGCAGCGTGCGGATCACGCCGTCGCCCAGCTTGCGGCGCAGGCGGTGCACGTGCACCTCCACCGCGTTGCTGTCGGGGCCGCCGTCCCATTCGTACAGCCGCGCCTCCAGCTGCTGGCGCGACAGCACGCGCGGCCGCACCTCGGCCAGCGCCAGCAGCACGTCGAACTCCCGCGCCGACAGCTCCACCGGCACACCGGCGCGGCGCGCACTGCGGGTGCCGGGGTCCAGTTCCACCTCGCCCAGCTGCAGCTGCGGCGTGGCGCGCCCGGCAGCACGCCGGCGCAGCGCGCGCATGCGGGCGGCCAGCTCGCCGGTGTCGAACGGCTTGGTGACGTAGTCGTCCGC
>CBIHPZ010000343.1:0-4965 GCA_966211865.1 uncultured Aquabacterium sp. | reverse complement strand
GGGGCTTCCAACCCTGGGGCTTTCCCCGTGAGCGGGCGCTCTTCAAGGCTGCTTTAAGGTTCGCGCCGCTACCGTCGCGGCCACGCGCCGAGGTGGTGCGGGGAGCGGCTTCATGCAGTACCGGAATCTGTGCCTGCGCGGCCCTGCGAGGGTGTTGTTGGCGGCGCTGTGGGTCTTCGCCGCCGGCCTGGCCTCAGCGCAGGGCGCAGGGCCCTTGCGCGTGGGTTTCATCTGCCCGTCCACCGGCGGCTCGGCCGATTTCGGCACCAGCGCCCGGCTGGGCGCGGAACTGGCGGTCAAGGAAATCAACGAGGTCGGCGGCTTTCTCGGCCGTCAGGTCGAACTGGTGGCGCGCGATGACCAGGGCAACCCCGAGCGCGGCCGCCAGGTGTCCGAAGAACTGGTGCTGAAGGAGAAGGTCGCCTTCACCGTCGGCTTCTGCAACACCGGTGTCGCGCTGAAGGCGCTGGACGTGTTCCAGGACAACAAGCACCTGCTGATGGTGCCGGTGTCCACCGGCTCTGCCGTCACCGCCAAGTACCCCGCGGCCGAGAGCTACGTCTTCCGCCTTTCCCCACGCGACACCTTGCAGGCGGCGGCCATCGTCAACGACATCGTCGAGCGCCGCAAGCTGACCAAGGTGGCGGTGTTCGCCGACCGCACGGGCTATGGCGAGGGCGGCCTGAAGGACGTGCTGCATTTCCTGGCCGAACACAAGCTGGAGCCGGTGCACGTGGCGCGCTTCGACCTGGGCGTGACCAGCCTGACGAGCGAAGTGCAGGCCGCCAAGGCCGCTGGCGCACAGGTGCTGGTGGGCTACACCGTCGGCCCCGAGCAGGCGGTGCTGGCCCGGGCGAAGGCCGAGGCCAAGTTCGACGGCCAGCTCTACGGCCCCTGGCCGATGTCGTTCCGCCAGGTGTGGGACCGCTCAGGCGGCGGCGCCGAGGGGGCGGTGATGGTGCAGTCCATCATCCCCAACCTGGCGAACGAGCGCCGCATGTCCTTCATCGCACGGCTGAAGCGCCAGGCCGGCAAGGAACCGGTGGCTTCGCTGATGGCCGCGGCGCAGACCTACGATGCGGTGCACCTGATGCTGCGCGCGCTGTTCCAGACCCGGGGCGACACCAGCGCCGGCGCGCTGAAGCGGGCGCTGGAGAACCTGGACAAGCCCTACGTCGGCGTCATCACCACCTACGAGCACCCGTTCTCCCCCCGCGACCACGACGCCTTCACGATGAACATGATCTGGCTGGGCACCTGGCGCCAGGGCGAGATCCGCTACCAGTACGCCGAGGACGAGAAGCGCGCCGGGTTCATCCGCCGCAAGCAGGAGTGAACCGGCGGCGCGCAGGCCGCTCACTTGGTGCGTCAGGACAGCGGCGCGATCACCCGGGCGGACACCTGCCCGTCACCGCGCCAGCGCGGTGCTGATCGCCTCGTCCAGCATCGCCAGCGCCAGGTCGACTTCACCGGCCCCCACGTTGAGTGCCGGCATCAGCCGCAGCGTGCCGGGCCGCGCGGGGTTCACCAGCAGGCCGGGGCGCTGGCTGTCCGCGCGCTCCCGCAGTGCGTCGACCAGCGCGGGCGCCCTGTCGCCCGGCACGTCCATCGCCTGCAGCAGGCCCTGGCCGCGCACCGCACCCAGCTTGTGGCGAGCGGAAAGCGCCTGCAGCCCCGCCTTCAGCTGCGCCCCACGGGCCTGGACCGCGGCCAGGAAGGACGGTGCCGCCACCTGCTGCACCACCGCCCGTGCCACCGCGCACACCAGCGGGTTGCCGTTGTAGGTGCCGCCCTGGTCGCCGGGCGCGAAGCAGCTGACGGCTTCGCTGGCCAGCAGCGCGCCGATCGGCACGCCGCCGCCCAGGCCCTTGCCCAGCGTCACGATGTCGGGTCGCACGCCGTGGCTGGTGTGCGCGAAGAAATCGCCGCAGCGGCCGACGCCGGTCTGCACCTCGTCGACGATCAGCAGCAGGCCCTGGTCGTCGCACAGCGTTCGCAGGCCGTGGGCGAAATCGCGGTCGGCCTCGATGACGCCGGCCTCGCCCTGCACCAGCTCCAGCATCACCGCCACGGTGTCCGGGCCGATGGCGGCCTGCACCGCGGCGAGGTCGTTGTAGGGCAGCTTCACGAAGCCGGGCATGGCCGGCGGGAAGATGCGGTCGAAGCCCGGCTTGCCGCTGGCCGCCATGGTGGCCAAGGTGCGGCCGTGGAAGCTGTTGTCGAAGGTCAGGATGGTGCTGGCGCCGCCGCGGAACAGCTGCCCCCACTTGCGGGCCAGCTTGATCGCGCCTTCGTTGGCTTCGGCGCCGCTGCTGGCGAAGAACATGCGCTCCAGCCCGCTCAGGCGCTTCAGCTCGGCCGCCAGGCCGATGGCCTGGTCGTTGAAGAAGCCGGGGCCGGCCTGCAGCAGCCGGGTCGATTGCCGCGCCAGCGCGTCGGTGATGACCCAGGGCGCGTGGCCCAGCGCATTCACCGCCCAGCCCTGCACGAAGTCGAGGTAGCGCCGTCCGGTGGAGTCCCAGAGCCAGCTGCCCTGGCCGTTGACGAAGACCGTCTCGGGGCGGACAGCGGTGCGCATCAGCGCTTCGGTGGGGAACTGGGTGAATTCAAGGGTCGCAGTCACAAGGTTTTCCTTCGGAAAGTGAGGAGGAAAACCCGCCGTGGATGCGCCGAACAGGCGCCAGAAACAACAAGGCCACGACGGGTGTCGTGGCCTGGAAGTCGGCCCGTCAGGGGGCCAATCTCGCATCAACGATCCCGCTCAACGAAGTCGTCGAGCGCGGCGTCGCAGCGAAAGTGGCGTCATCGGGGTCGGCATGGCGAGGCGAAGACTAAGGGCGAATGGTGAAAGCCGTCAATCGACTTTTGCGCCCGAGGCCTTCACCACCGGCTCGTAGCGGGCCAGCTCGGCCTTCACGAAGGCGGCGAACTGCTCCGGCGTCATCGGTGCCGGCTCGGCCATCAGCGTGGCCATGCGCGCCTTCAGGTCCGGGCTGGCCAGCGCTTCGGTGAAGGCCTTGTTGAGCCGGGCCAGCACGTCGGCCGGCAGCTTGGCCGGGCCGAAGAGGCCGAACCAGGTGCTGACGTCGAACTGCGCCAGGCCCAGCTTTGCGCCAGCGGCGGCGATGGTCGGCACGTCGGGCATGGCGGAGGCGGGGGCCTTCGTCGTCACCGCGATCGCGCGCAGCTTGCCGGACTTGATGTTGGCCGAAGCCGCGGCCAGGTTGTCGAAGTTCAGGTCCACCTGGCCCGACAGCAGCGCCAGCTGCGCCGGGTTGCCGCCGGCATACGGGATGTGGACCATGAAGACGCCGGCCTGGGCCTTGAACATCTCGCCGGCCAGGTGGCCCGCGCTGCCGTTGCCGCCGGAGCCGTAGTTCAGCCTGCCGGGGTTCTTCCTGGCATAAGCCACCAGGTCGCCCACGGTGCTGATGCCCAGCCGCTGCGCCGTGTCCGCGTTCATCACCAGCACGTTGGGCACCTGGGCCACCAGCGTCACCGGCGTGAAGTCGCGGATCGGGTCATAGGGCATCTTCGAGAAGAGCCAGGGGTTGATGGCGTGCGTGGCCACCGCACCCACCACCAGCGTGTTGCCGTCGGGCGCGGACTTGGCCACCAGGTCGGCGCCCAGGTTGCCGCCGGCGCCGGGGCGGTTCTCGACCACCACCGTGCCCAGTGAATCCTTCACTGCATTCGCCAGCGCGCGGGCCACGATGTCCAGCGGACCGCCGGGCGGGTAGGGCACCACCAGGCGGATGATGGGTCGCTGCGCATTTTGGGCGTTAGCTAACGCCGGCAGCGCCGCGGCCGCGGCAGCGCCGGCCAGGCGCTTGAGCGTGAGTCGTCGGGTCATGGAAGAGCGAGGTGAGGTGTCAGGCCAGCGGGCCGTGCTTGTCGGCCTCGGACGTGAAGGCGTCGGCGAAGAACTCGTCGGCGGGCAGGCGGCAGCGGTTGACGAAGTCGCGCTGGGCCGACTCCACCATCACCGGCGCGCCGCAGGCATAGACCTGGTGGTTCGACAGGTCGGGCAGGTCGTTCATCACCGCCTCGTGCACGAAGCCGGCGCGGCCGCCCCAGCCGTCTTCCGGCCGCGCTTCGGACAGCACCGGCACGTAGCGCAGGTTGGGCATCTCGGCGGCCTGCTTGTTGGCCCAGTCGTGCAGGTAGAGGTCGCCGCGCTGGCGGCAGCCCCAGTACAGCGCCACCGGCCGCGCGCTGCCGATTTCCTGCAGCCGCTCCAGGATGGCCTTGATCGGCGCGAAGCCGGTGCCGGAAGCCAGCAGCACGATGGGCTTGTCCGAGGCCTCGCGCAGGAAGAAGCTGCCGAAGGGGCCTTCCATGCGCAGGATCTCTTTTTCCTTCATCGCGCCGAACACGTGGTCGGTGAAGCGGCCGCCGGGCATGTGGCGCACGTGCAGCTCAATGGCCGGCGGGTTGCCGACGCGGCTGGGCGCATTGGCCATCGAATAGCTGCGCCGCGCGCCGTCGCGGAGGATGAATTCGATGTACTGGCCAGCGTGGTACTGGAAGTTCTGGTTCGCCGGCAGCTGCATCTTCAGCACGGCGACGTCGGGCGCGGGCCTGTCGATGGAGATCACGCGCGTCGGCATCTTCAGGATGGGAAATTCGCCCGCGCCCGGCACGCTGCGGGCCTCGATCACGCAATCGGTCTGCGGCGTGGCGCAGCAGGTGAGCACCATGCCGGCGTCTTCTTCGGCCTGGGACAAGGCCTTGGCCTGGTGCGCGCCGTGCAGCACGCGGCCTTCGAGCAGGCGGCTCTTGCAGGAGCCACACGCACCGTCGCGGCAGCCGTAGGGCAGGCCCACGCCCTGGCGAATGGCCGCTGCCAGGATGGGTTCGTCGCGTGCCACGTCGAACTGGCGGCCCGCGGGTTGGATGGTCACGCTGAAGGTCATGGGAGGCAGCACTAAACTCGCCCGCGATTGTGCCCGCCGGGGGCGCGGC
>CBIHPZ010000342.1:0-4966 GCA_966211865.1 uncultured Aquabacterium sp. | reverse complement strand
TGGCCGAAGCGCTCGATGTAGTGGTTGGGGCCGCCGAGCCAGCCGCTGAGGAACCAGTAGAGCTTGTCGCGCGAGCCGTCCAGCGTGCTGGGGTGCACGGCGCGCAGCTCGGCGTAGGCCGGCTCCAGGTCCATCAGGTCGTAGAAGCGGTCGACCAGCGCGCGCACCTTGGCGTCGCCGCCGATCCATTCATAAGGGGTGGCCTGCGCGGGAGCCTGGGCAGGGGTGGCGTCCGTCATGACCGGTTGTCTCCGACCAGGCGGCCCGCCGCGGCCACCAGGGCCTGCGCGGCGGCGCTGCCCGGCAGTGATTCCAGCAGCAGCTGGCGGCGCTGCACGGTTTCGCGCACCGCCGTGTCCTGCGGCACGTCGCCCAGGTGGTCCAGCTTGATCGGCTGCGGCAGGTTGGCGTTGACGAAGCGGTCCACCACCTGCTGCAGCTGGGTACGCACCGCGCGGCCTTCACCGCTCTTCTGCGTCTGGTTCACCAGCAAGCGCATCGGCCGCAGGGATTGGGTGGCCGCCAGCACCTTCACGGTGGCGTAGGCGTCGGCCAGCGACGTGGGTTCGGGCGTGGCCACGATCAGCACCTCGTCGGCCAGCGAGACGGTGAAGAGCACCACGTCGGAAATGCCGGCGCCGGTGTCCAGCAGGATGTGGTCGTAGCGCGGGCGCACGCGGGCGATCACCTCCAGCAGCTTGTCGCGTACTTCAGGCGTCATGCGCGAGTACTCGACGAGGCCGGAGCCCGCCAGCAGCACCGAGAAGCCGCCCGGTGCCGGCAGGATGGCATCGTCCAGCGGCGTGCGGCCGGTGAAGACGTCGTGCAGGGTGAGGCGCGAATACAGGTTCAGCACCACGTCGATGTTGGCGAGACCCAGGTCGGCGTCCAGCACCAGCACGCGTTCGCCGCGGCGCGCCAGCGCGGCGGCCAGGTTGGCGGTGACGAAGGTCTTGCCCACGCCGCCCTTGCCGCTGGTCACGGCGGTGATGCGCGCGCCCTTGGCCGCGCCGGCCGCGGAGGTACCGGCAGCCGCGGCGCTGGATGCCGGCGGCGGCGTGGCGGCAGGGCCGGGAGCGGTCGGATGAGACACAGGCGTCATTCGAGGTCCTGGAACTGGGAGGTGCCGAACAGCAGGCCCTTCTCTTCGGCACTGACGTGCGGCACGGCCGAGGCCTCGAGGCAGACGCGGTCGCGCCCCTCGGCCTTGGCCCGGTACAACTGGCGGTCGGCGCGTTCGAGCCACAGCTCGGCCGAGGACCGCACCCACTGCTGGGCAAAAGCCCCGCCCACGCTGACCGTGACCGCCACCGAGCGCCCATCAGCCAGCAGCACCATGGTGCGGGCCACGCGCTGGCGGATGCGCGCGGCCACCTGCGGGCCGAAGGCGGCCGGGCAGTTGGGCAGCACGATCGCGAATTCCTCGCCGCCGATGCGCGCCACCAGGTCCATCGGCCGCACGGTGACGGCCAGCGCCTCGCCGACGGCGCGGATCACCTGGTCGCCCACCGCATGGCCATGGGTGTCGTTGATGCGCTTGAAGTGGTCGATGTCCACCGCGAGCAGCAGCGCCGATTCGCCGGAGCGGGCGACGCGATCGACCTCGCGCGCCAGCGCCAGTTCGAAGTGCCGCCGGTTGGCCAGGCCCGTCATCGGGTCGCGGCTGGAGAGGTCCACCAGGCGGTCGATCAGCTGCTGCAGCCAGGCGTCGGAGCCGGGGACGCCGGTGGGCAGCTCATGTCCGGCATGGCGCAGCAGCGCCAGTGCCATGTCCAGCCGCAGCGGATCGGGATCTGCGCTGGGGAGCTGGTGCAGGCGATGCGGGACGTCCACGGAAGGCGCGAAGGGGATGCGCGAAGAAGGTGCGCGAAGGGGGTGAGCGGCAGTCTAGCAGTGGCCCTGCTGGCCTCATGGGCGTGAATAGCGGCCCATTCCCCGCCCACTTCGACACCTCAAGCGCGGGGGTGGTCATACAGACTGGCGGCCATCTGCCGAAATGACAGAAGCGCCACACGGCCCGCCCTTGCCCACGCCATGACCGAACTGCTTTCGTCGTCGACCCGCACCGCCAGCCCCGCCGCCGCCCCGGTGTCGGTCGAGCAGGAATTCACGTTCTCGAAGGCCGACTTCGACCGGGTGCGCGAATTGATCTACCAGCGCGCCGGCATCAGCCTGCACGCGGGCAAGCAGGCGATGGTGTACAGCCGCCTCTCGCGCCGCCTGCGCGAGACCACGCACCGCAGCTTTGCCAGCTACCTGCAGTGGCTGCAATCGAACACCGGCGCCAGCGGCGAGAGCGAATGGCAGGAGTTCATCAACTGCCTGACCACCAACCTCACCTCCTTCTTCCGCGAAGACCACCACTTCACCGCGCTGGCCGACGACCTGAAGGCCCGCGCCGGGCAGAGCCTGCGCATCTGGTGCAGCGCCGCCTCCACCGGCGAAGAGCCCTACTCCATCGCGATGACGGTGGTGGAGACGCTGGGGGCCAACGCGCCGGTGCGCATCCTGTCCAGCGACATCGACACCAAGGTGCTGGCCACGGCGCAGCGCGGCGTGTACGACGCCGATTCGCGCGGCCTGTCGCCGCAGCGGCTGCAGCGCCACTTCCTGCGCGGCAAGGGCGCGAATTCCGGCTTCATCCGCGTCAAGCCGGAGCTGGCGCGGCTGGTCGAGTTCCGGCCCTTCAACCTGATGAGCCGCGACTGGGCGCTCGGCGAGCCCTTCGACATCATCTTCTGCCGCAACGTGATGATCTATTTCGACGCGCCCACGCAGCGCCAGGTGCTGCAGCAGATGCACCGCGTGATGCGCCCGGGCGGGCTGCTGTACGTGGGCCATTCCGAGAACTTCACCGATTCGCGCGACCTGTTCAAGCTGCGCGGCAAGACGATCTATCAGAAAGCCTGAGCGTCCACCACCGCTCAAGCCGCCGTGCAGAACAGCCGACAACGACACACCAGCCGATCAGGACCGAACGCCCCATGATGCCCATGCCCGCCGCTTCCGGCCTGATGCCCCCGCCGCGCGCGCCGCTGCCCAGCACGTCGCTGAACTCCACGCCGCGCATCGAGAAGCTGAAGGCCGCCGCGCGCAAGCCGGGCGAGGCCTCGTTCTTCTTCTGGGACGCGCACTTCAAGAACGACGCGGTGAAGGTGCTGCCCGGCGAGTACTTCGTGCACGACGAGGACCTGCTGATCACCACCACGCTGGGCTCCTGCATCGCCGCATGCCTGTGGGACCGCGACCGCCGCATCGGCGGCATGAACCATTTCATGCTGCCCGAGGGCAGCGGCGATTCGGGCCGCTACGGCTCGTACGCGATGGAACTGCTGATCAACGAGATGATGAAGCGCGGTGCCTCGCGCCTGACGATGGAGGCCAAGGTCTTCGGCGGTGGCGCGGTCATCAGCGGCATGAACAGCCTGAACGTCGGCGAGCGCAACACCAAGTTCGTCATCGACTACCTGCAGACGGAACGCATCCCCATCGTCAGCAAGGACGTGATGGACATCTACCCGCGCAAGGTGTGCTTCCTGCCCGGCAGCGGCAAGGCCATGGTCAAGCGCCTGGCGCCGACCAATGCCGAAGCCCTGGTGGCGCAGGACCGCGCCGCGGCGCAGAAGGCGGTGCCGACGACCACCGGTGGTGGCTCGGTGGACTTGTTCTGACGCGGCTGTACGAAGAGAACGGAGAACAAGCCCATGCCCAAGACCAAAGTGGTGGTGGTGGACGATTCCGCGCTGGTGCGCGGCCTGCTGGCCGAGATCATCAACAAGCAGCCGGACATGGAATGCATCGGCGCGGCCAGCGACCCCTTCGTCGCCCGCGAGATGATCCGCAACCTGAACCCGGACGTGATCACGCTGGACGTGGAGATGCCGCGCATGGACGGCATCGATTTCCTGTCCAAGCTGATGCGGCTGCGGCCGATGCCCGTGGTGATGGTGAGCACGCTGACCGAGCGCGGTGCCGAGGTGACCTTGCGCGCGCTGGAGCTGGGCGCGATCGACTTCGTGGCCAAGCCCAAGATCGGCGTGGCCGACGGCTTGCGCCAGCTGGCAGAAGACATCACCGAGAAAGTGCGCACCGCCGCCAAGGCCCACGTGCGGCGCCTGCCGCCAGCGGCCGTGCCGGCCGGTTCGGCCCCCGGCACCCCCGCCCCGGCCGGCGTGCGCCCGGCGGCACCGGTGGCCTCGCTGGGCCGCCTGTCGACGGAAAAGATCATCTTCATCGGCGCCTCCACCGGTGGCACCGAGGCCACCAAGGAAGTGCTGATGAACCTGCCGGCCGATGCGCCCGCGGTGGTCATCACCCAGCACATGCCGGCCGGCTTCACGCGCAGCTACGCGGCGCGGCTGGACGGGCTGTGCCGCATCCGCGTGAAGGAAGCGGTGGACAACGAACGCGTGCTGCCGGGGCATGCCTACATCGCGCCGGGCGGACTGCACCTGTCGGTGGAACGCTCGGGCGCCAACTACGTGGCCCGCGTGCGCGACGGTGATCCGGTGAACCGCCACAAGCCCTCGGTGGAAGTGCTGTTCGAATCCGCCGCGCGCGTGGTGGGCCAGAACGCGCTGGGCGTGATGCTGACCGGCATGGGCGCCGACGGCGCCCGCGCGATGAAGACGATGAAGGACGCCGGCAGCTACAACATCGTGCAGGACGAGGCGAGCTGCGTCGTCTTCGGCATGCCGCGCGAGGCGATTGCCCACGGCGCCGCCGACGAGGTGCTGCCGCTGCAGCGCATCGCCCCCGCGTTGCTGGAGCGGCTGCGCAGCACGGTGGGCGCGGCGATCCACCGCGTCTGATTCATTTTCCAGGCCCCCCGCCGGCCCGTGTGGCCGGCCCGGGCAAGCGGGCGAAGCGCGTTCGGCGCTCCGCCCGTTGCGTTTCCGCGCGCCAGTCTCAAACAGCCTCCAGGGCCGCGCGCCCGGCTTTTCCGGCGGCTCTGCGCCTCGCCTGC
>CBIHPZ010000341.1:0-4980 GCA_966211865.1 uncultured Aquabacterium sp. | reverse complement strand
GGAGCACCCGATGACACCGCTTGACGATCCCGTTTTCCGCGTCTCCCTGCTGGAGACGATGATGCTGATCCGCGCCCATGAAGAGCGCCTGGCCGGGCTGGCCAGCCCCACCGCGCCGGGCACCTGCACGGCGGTGGGCCAGGAAGCCTGCGCCGTGGGCGTGGTGCGGGCGCTTGAGCCGCGCGACCGCATCCTGACCAACCACCGCAGCGCCGGCCACCTGCTGGCCCGCGGCGCCGACGCCGGCCGCGTGATGGCCGAGGTGATGGGCCGCGCCGACGGCTACTGCAAGGGCAAGAGCGGCTCGCTGCACATCTCGGCGCGCGAGCTGGGCGTGGTGCTCACCTCCACCATCGTCGGCGGCGAGCTGTCCTTGGCGCCGGGCGTGGCGCTGGCGCAGAAGATGGGCCAGCAGGAGGCCGGCGGCATCACCACCGTGTTCTTCGGCGACGGCGCGGCCTGCGAAGGCATCTTCCACGAGTCGGTCAACCTCGCGGTGACCTGGCAATTGCCGCTGCTGTACGTGTGCGAGAACAACCAGTGGCAAGCCTTCGTGCGGCGTGACGAGACCATGCCGGTGGAGCACGTGGCGCAGTGGGTGCAGGGCCATGGCATCGGCTGCAAGGTGGTCGACGGCAACGACGTGGAAGCCGTGTACCGCGCGGCGGCGGAGGCCGCTGACTTCATCCGTTACTCCGGCAAGCCGTATTTCCTGGAGCTGACCACCTACCGCCAGCGCGGCCATTTCGAGCCCGATGACCAGGCCTACGTCGATGCGGCGGAACTCGCCAGCTGGCGCGGCCGCGACCCCATCGCGCGGCAATCGCGGCGGCTGCTGGAGGCCGGCGTGCTGGCCGAAGGCGAGCTGGCCCACCTGCAGCAGCGCGCCGATGCCGTGATCGACGCGGCGCTGGCCTTCGCGCAGAACTCGCCTTTCCCGGACGTGCGCGAGCTGAGCACCGACGTCTATGCCTGACCAGGAGCACACCATGCAACACCAACTGTCCGTTCACGAAGCCATCGAACAAGCCCTGGCCGAGGAAATGCGGCGCGACCCACGCGTGCTGATGTTCGGCGAGGGCGTGGCCACCAAGCGCCAGGCGCTGCTGACCGAATTCGGCACCGACCGCGTGCGCAACACGCCGCTGGCCGAAGGCGTCATCGCCGGCACCGCCGCCGGCGCGGCGGCCATGGGCCTGCGCCCGGTGGTCGACCTGCTGTTCGCGCCCTTCCTCACGCTGTCCATGGACGCCATCGTCAACAGCGCCGGCAAGCTGCGCTACCTGTCGGGCGGCCAGTTCTCGTTCCCGATGGTGGTGCTGACGATGACCGGCGCCGGCTGGTGCGTGGGCGCGCAGCACAACCACAACCTGGAGGCGATGTTCGTGCACGCCCCGGGCCTGAAGGTGCTGATGCCCTCGAGTGCCGCTGACTTCAAGGGTTTGCTGAAGTCCGCGATCCGCGACGACAACCCGGTGATGTTCTTCATGGACCTGGCGCTGGGCCACGTGAGCGGCGCGGTGCCGGCCGGCGACCACCTGGTGCCCATCGGCAAGGCGGCCACCGTGCGCGGCGGCAGCGACATCACGCTGGTCAGCTACGGCAAGACGGTGGGGCACTGCCTGCAGGCGGCCGAGCAGCTGCAAGCGCAGGGTGTGAGCGCCGAGGTGCTCGACCTGCGCTCCTTGAAGCCCATCGACCATGCGGCCGTGCTGGCCTCGGTGCGCAAGACCGGCCACCTGGTGGTGGTGCATGAAGCCGGGCCGATGTGCGGCGTGGGCGCGGAGGTGGCCGCCGTGGCCGCCGAGCAGGCCTTCCACGCGCTGCGGGCGCCGGTGCGCCGCGTGACCGTGCCGGATGCGCCGGCTGCCGCGTCCTGGGTGCTGGAACAGGCGGCGGTGCCGCAGCCCGACGCCATCGCGGCGGCGGCGCTGCGCACGCTGCAATCGCAGCGCGTGGCCGCCTAGTTGATGAAGTGAGCGTCACGGCCCGCGTCTTCCGCGCGGGCCTTCAGCACGCCGTTGATCTCCGCGCCGAAGATCAGCGTGGCCGCGCAGACGTAGAGGAAGACCAGCGTGGCCACCGCGCCGGCAAAGCCGCCGTACACCAGCTGCAGCTTCGCTACGCTGCGCAGCGAGTACGACAGCAGGCCCACCGCGGCGATCCACAGCAGGGCCCCCGCCACCGCGCCGGGCAGGATGGTGCGCAGGCGCTGGCGCATGTCCGGCAGCCACGCGTACAGCAGCGCGTAGACCGCGCTGACGACGAGGAAGGCCGAGCCGTAGCGCACGCCGTCGTGCAGCCAGGCGGCCTGCTCGGACGTGGTGTTGTCGTGCAGCAGCCGCCACACGTGCGGCATCACCACCACCGAGCTGAAGGCCAGGATCACCGCCGCGCCGGCGACGACGGTGAAGAGGGTGACCTTCAGCCGCGCCTTCCAGAACGCCGCGCCGCGGGTGATGCCGTAGGCGCGGTTCAGCGCCGTGCGGATCGACTGCATGCCCGACGACGCGGCCCACACGGTGACGAAGAAGCCCAGCGCCACCAGGGCCTGGTTGCGCTGGCCCATCACCTGCTGCACGGCGGGCTGCAGCGCGTCACGCACCACCGGCGGCGCGAAGCCGAGCACCCGCAGCACCAGCGCCGCGGCATCGCCCGGCTGGCCGATGAAGGCGGCGCCGGCCGACAGCAGGATGACCAGCGGGAACATGGCCAGCACGACGGAAAACGCCACGCTGCCCGCCTGGTTGCCGCTCTGGTGGGTGATGTAGTTGCGCATCGCCTGCCACAGCAGCGCCAGGCCGGGCACGCGCCAGGCGATGGACCGCGCTTGCAGGGCGACACGGGCGACGTCGGCGTTCATCGCGCCGCTGGAGCAACCGCGGTGCCCGCGGGCGGCCGGCCGCATCTGCGGAATCGCGCGGCGCGTTCAGTGCGCCGACAGCGCCGCCTTCAGGAACTCCACGCACACCCGCACCTTGGCCGAGCCCGACAGCCGCGACGGCATCACCGCCCACACGTTGGCCTCCTGCCGCCAGCTGGGCAGCAGCTGCACCAGCGCGCCGCTGTCCAGCAGCGACTGCACTTCCCACACCGAGCGCAGCACGATGCCGTGCCCGCCCAGCGCCCACTGCACCGCGATCTCGCCCTGGTTGGTCGACAGCGGGCCGGTCACCTTCACGCTCTGCGTGCGCCGCCCGGCGCTGAGCTTCCACACGCCGAAGGGGTGGTCGCGTTCCTTGATCACCAGGCAGTCGTGGCCTGCCAGATCGGCCAGGGAACGTGGCGTGCCGCGGCGCGCCAGGTAGGCGGGCGCGGCGCACAGCACGCGGTGGTTCGCCGCCAGCGGCTGCGCGATCAGGTGGGGCGCAATCTCGTCGCCGACGCGCACGTCCAGGTCGAAGCCTTCGGCCGCCACGTCCACCAGCCGGTCGAAGACCTCGAAGCGCACCTGCAGCGACGGGTAGCGCTGCACCAGCGCCGCGATCACCGGCGCCACCCGCTGGCGGCCGAAGCCGAAGCTGGAGCTGATGCGCAGCAGCCCGCGCGGGTGGCGGCGCGCGGCCGCGGTTTCCTGCGCCAGCTGCTCGATCTCGTCCAGGATGCGCTGCGCGCGCTGGTAGATGCGTTCGCCGTCGTCGGTCACCGTCACGCGCCGCGTCGTGCGGTGCAGCAGCTTGGTGCCGAGATCGGTCTCCAGGATGCGGATGCGCTTGGTGACGTAGGCGGGGGAGACGCCCAGCTCGTCCGCCGCGGCCGAGAAGCTGGCCTTGCGGGCCACGACGCTGAAGACGCGCAGGTCTTCGGTGGCCGGCGCTTTATTCATGAAGTGTGCAGGATGGCTTCACGGTCAAAGGATTGTAGTTTTCGCGTGCACAACCAGAATCACGCCATCCCGCACGACTTCATTCAGGAGACCTCCATGGCCCAGCGTTTTCGCATCGCCGCGATCCCCGGTGACGGCATCGGCAAGGAAGTGATGCCCGAGGGCCTGCGCAGCCTGGCCGCCGCGGCCAAGCGCTTCGACATCGACCTGCAGGTCACCGAGTTCGAATGGGCCAGCTGCGATTACTACCTGAAGACCGGAAAGATGATGCCGGACGACTGGAAGGCGCAGCTGCAGCCGATGGACGCCATCTACTTCGGCGCCGTGGGCTGGCCGGCCACGGTGCCGGACCACATCTCGCTGTGGGGCTCGCTGCTGAAGTTCCGCCGCGAATTCGACCAGTACATCAACCTGCGCCCGGTGCGCCTGTTCGACGGCGTGCCGTGCCCGCTGGCCGGCCGCAAGCCGGGCGACATCGACTTCTTCGTGGTGCGCGAGAACACCGAGGGCGAGTACACCAACCTCGGCGGCGTGATGTACGCCGGCACCGAGCGCGAGATCGTCATCCAGGAATCGGTCTACTCGCGCCACGGTGCCGACCGGGTGCTGAAGTTCGCCTACGAGCTGGCCAACAGCCGCCCGCGCAAGCAATTGACCGTGGCCACCAAGTCCAACGGCATCGCCATCAGCATGCCCTGGTGGGACGGCCGGGCCGACGCGGTGGGCGCGGGCTATCCCAACGTGAAGGTCGACAAGCAGCACATCGACATCCTGTCCGCCCGCTTCGTGCTGCAGCCCAACCGCTTCGACGTGGTGGTGGCCAGCAACCTGTTCGGCGACATCCTGTCCGACCTGGGGCCGGCCTGCACCGGCACCATCGGCCTGGCGCCCAGTGCTAACCTGAATCCGGAGCGTCAGTTCCCGTCGCTGTTCGAGCCGGTGCACGGCTCGGCGCCGGACATCTACGGCCAGAACATCGCCAACCCGGTGGCCATGATCTGGTCGGGCGCGATGATGCTGGACTTCCTGGGCCGGCGCGATGCGCACGACGCCATCGTGCGCGCCATCGAGACCACGCTGGTGGATGGGCCGCGCACCCGCGACCTGGGCGGCACGGCGTCCACCACCGAGATGGGGCAGGCGATCGCGCAGCG
>CBIHPZ010000340.1:0-5023 GCA_966211865.1 uncultured Aquabacterium sp. | reverse complement strand
TCCTGCGGTGTCGCGGGGCTGCGCGATTCCGCCCACCAGCACAGCAGCTCGAACAGCGCGCCGGCGATCCAGCGCACCGCGGCCGCGCGGGGCACGCCGGCCGGCGCCAGCGCCAGCTGCTCGTCCACCAGCGCGACCAGCATCTGCTTGAAGCGCTGGTGCACCACGTGCCCGCTGCGGCGGCCGATCAGCGTGCGGAACAGCTTGCGGTTCTCGCAGGCGTGCGCGATCAGCCCCGGCACGAAGCCCAGGTCCGGGGCGGCCATGCGCGCCGGCGCCGCGCGACCGGGCGGCGGCTGCGTGGCCGCCAGCAGGCCACGCCGCAGGTCGTCGAAGCCGCCGCTCAGCAGCTCGTCCTTGTTCTGGAAGTGCGTGTAGAAGGTGGAGCGGCCGATGTTGGCGCGCTCGCAGATCTCCTGCACGCCGATGTCGTCCCAGCCGCGTTCGCTCATCAGCGCCAGCAGCGCGCTGCTCAGCGCCCGGCGCGTCCGGGCGGTGCGCCGGTCTGCGGCGGGCTTGGTGGAGTTCCTGGACACCATGAGCGGTTCTGTTCAGTAGCGGACGGCAGGGGCCGCAGTGCAATGGCATGGCCCACGCAGCCGTCCGAACATGGGCACGTGTCCATTTTTGATCGAGTGCCCGGAATGATAGAGCTGCGACAACTGAGCAAGGTGTTCCCGGGCCCGGGCGATGGCGTGCAGGCCGTGGCCGGCGTCGACCTGGCCTTCGAGCCCGGGCAGTTCGTCGCCCTGGTCGGCAAGTCGGGCAGCGGCAAGTCCACGCTGCTGAACCTGGTGGCCGGCATCGACCGGCCCACCGCGGGGGAGGTGCACGTGGCCGGCACCGCCGTGCACCGCCTGGACGAGAGCGCGCTGGCCGCCTGGCGCGGCCGCCACGTCGGCGTGGTGTTCCAGTTCTTCCAGCTGCTGCCCACGCTGACGGTGCGCGAGAACGTGATGCTGCCGATGGACCTGTGCGGAACGCGCCGCGGTGACGACGCGCGGCACCATGCCGATGAACTGCTCGCGCGCATGGGCATCGCCGACCAGGCCGACAAGCTGCCGGCCGAGCTGTCGGGCGGCCAGCAGCAGCGCGCCGCCATCGCCCGCGCGCTGGCCAACGACCCGCCGCTGCTGGTCGCGGACGAGCCCACCGGCAACCTCGACAGCCGCACCGCGGCCCTGGTGATCGACCTGCTGGCCGGCCTGGCACGGCAGGGCCGGACCGTGCTGATGGTCACCCACGAGCGCGACGCCGGCGACCGCGCCGACCGCGTGGTGACGATGGCCGATGGCCGCGTGGTGTCCGACCATCGCCGCCGCGCGGTGGCCGCGTCTTTGGCGAGGCAGGCATGAGCGCGCCGGGCCGCCCCCAGCCCACTGGCGGGAAGGCTTCCCTGCTGAGCCCGCGCTGGACCAAGCTGTGGCGCGACGTGCGCGCCGAACGATCACGCTACGCGCTGATGCTGCTGGCCATCCTGGTCAGCGTCGCCGCCTTCGGCACCGTGCTGGGCGCGCGCGACGTGCTGCAGCGCGAGATGGCCCGCAACTACCTGGGCAGCCACCCGGCCCACGCCACGCTGGAACTGCCCGACGGCGTGGACGCCGCCGCGCTGGCGCTGGCGCGCTCGGACCCCGCGGTCGAGGCCGCCGAAGCGGGCGACGTGCTGCAGGCGCGCGTGCGGGTCGGCGACGAATGGTGGCCGCTGCTGCTGTTCGTCGTCGACGACTTCCAGGCCATGGCCCTGAACCGCTTCGTGCCGCACGAGGGGCCCATGCCCCCGCCGCCCGGCCAGGCGCTGGTGGAACGCACGGCCACCGGCATGCTGGCTTCGGGCGCCGGCGGCCGGCTGCAGCTGCGGCTGCCGGGCTCGCCCGAGCAGACGCTGACGGTGGCCGGCACGGTGCACGACGCCAGCCTGGCGCCGGCCTGGCAGGAACGCGCCGGCTATGCCTACATCGACAGCGCCACCCTGCGCGCGCATTGGCCCGGCCGCACGCCGCAGGAACTGCGCGTGCGCTGGCGCGACACCCCCGAAACCATGCCGGCGATCCAGGCCCGCGCCGAACGGCTGGCCGCACAACTGCAGCGCGCCGGCCACCGCGTGGACGAGGTGCGCGTGCCGCCGCCGCGCCGGCACCCGCACCAGCGGCAGATGGAGACGGTGCTGCTGCTCCTGCTCGTGTTCGCCGGCCTGGCCCTGGTGCTGAGCGCGGTGCTGGTGGCCAACGCACTCGCTGCGCTGCTGGCGCGGCAGACGCGCGAGATCGCGGTGATGAAGACGCTGGGCGCGCGCACCGGGCAGCTGGTGCTGCTGCAGGCGGCGCTGGTGGGCCTGCTGGGCCTGGTGGCCTGGCTGGTGGGCATGCCGCTGGCGCGCTTCGCGGCGGGGGCCTTTGCCGGCGCCGTGGCCAGGCTGCTGAACCTCGCGCTGGCCAGCGACCACCCGGCCGGCTGGGTGTTCGGGCTGCAGGGGCTGGCCGCGCTGGCGGTGCCGCTGGTCATCGCGGCGGCGCCCATCGCACGCGCCTGCCGCACCAGCATCCGCGCGGCCATGGACCAGCGCGGCATCGCCGGCGCGGCGCTGCGGCGGCGCTTCGCCCGCTGGCCCGCCACCTGGCGCAGCCTGCTGCGGCGGCCGGCACGCCTGGCGCTCACCGTGGGGCTGCTGGCGGCCGGCGGCGCCATGTTCATGACCGCGCTGAACGTGGCGCGCAGCTGGGAACTGACGATCGCCAAGGTCTATGCCACCCGCCACTACGACGTGGAGGTTCGCACCGCGGGGCCGGTGCCCGCCGCGGCCGTGGCCGACCTGGCGCGGCTGCCCGGCGTGCGGGTGGCCGAGGTGTGGGGGGTTGCCGAAGCCGCCTTCGCGCGGCCGCAGGGCATCGACGTGTCGCATGCCTACCCCGACCGCGGCCACGGTGCCTTCGCCGTGATGGGCGTGCCGCCCGCCACGGCCATGGTGGCCTTCCCGGTGCTGCAAGGGCATTGGCTGCGCGCCGGCGACCCGGCCGACGCCGTGGTGCTGAACCACGCCGCGCTGGCGCAGATGCCGCAGCTGCGCCTGGGCGACCCGGTGCGCCTGTCCTTCGGCGGCCGCGTCACGGCCTGGCGGCTGGCGGGCGTGGTGGAGGAAGTGGGCGCGGCCGGCGTGGCCTACGTCTCGCGCGAGGCCTTCGCCGCCGCGGCGCCCGGCAGCGACGCCCGGCTGCTGCGCCTGTCGACCGATGCGCCGGATGCGGCGCAGCGCCAGCAGCGCATCGCGCAGGTCGAAGCGGCCCTGGTACGCGGCGGTGCTGACGTCCAAAACGCACGTCCACTGTCGGAGCTGCGCACGGCCATGGGCGACCACATCGTGATCCTGATCCGCGCACTGGTCGCCATGGCGGTGGTCATGGCCACGGTCGGCGGCCTGGGGCTGGCGTCCAACATGAGCGTCAGCGTGGTGGAGCGCCAGCGCGAGCTGGCGGTGATGAAGACGCTGGGCGCCACGCCGTCCCGCCTGGTGGGCCTGGTGCAGCGCGAGGCGCAGCTGATCGCCTGGCTCGGCGCCGGCCTCGCCCTGGCCCTGTCGCTGCCGCTCACCGCGCTGCTCGACGCACTGGTCGGCGGCCTGGGCTTCGTGGCACCGCTGCCCTTCGCGGTGGCACCCGCCGGCGTGCTGGCCTGGGGGCTGGCCAGCGCGGTGCTGGCCGGCCTGGCCGCCTGGTGGCCGGCCCGCGCCGCGGGCAGCCTGAGCGTGGCGCAGGCACTGCAGGCCGTGTGAGGGTCGGGCGCTGCGCGCCGCAGCGTCACGTTCCCGTCAAGCCCCTGACATCGAGTGCTGGCGAAATGCGCGGCTTTGGGAAGCCCCCCGCGCCTGATGAATGCTGCACTGCCTGTGGTCGCGCCGCCCCCCCGGCGGGCGGCCACCTCCGCCCGCCCCCAAACCCGCCCGCTGGCGCTGCACGACACCGACGCGCTGCTGGCGCTGGAACACGCCAAGTGGGCGCCGCACCAGGCGGCCACGGCTGAGCAGCTGCAGGCCCGCATCCGGGCCCATCCCGCGCTGTCGCTGGGCAGCTTCTGCGCCCGCGGGCAGCTGCTGGCCTCGCTCTTCCTGAAGCCGGTCCCGGACGACTTCGCCCGGCACGTGGACACCTGGGACGACGCGGTGCGCCTGCCCGCACCGGCGCGCAGCCGCTCGCTGTTCGGCATCAGCCTGAGCAGCCGCGACCCGGCCGCGGTGGACGCCTTGCTGCACTTCTTCTGGCCGCGGGCGCTGCAGGGCGGGTGGCGCCACATCTACCTGGGGTCGCCCGTGCCCGGACTGGCGCACTGGATAACCCGCAAAAGCGGCGGCAGCCCCGAGCAATACGTGCGCGCCACGCGGCAGGGCCTGCCGCTGGACCCGCAGCTGCGCTACTACCACCAGCGCGGCTTCCGGTCCATCGTCGCGCTCAAGCCCGGCTACTTCCCGCACGAGCGCTCGCTGGACCACGGCGTGCTGCTGCGGGGCACGGTGCCGCTCTCGGCCGCCGGTGCCGTGTGGAAGTGCCTGCCGCTGGGCGTGACGCGGCGCATCACCGGCCGGCTCACGGCGCTGCTGTGAAATTCAGGCCGCTCCCGGTGGACGAACCCGCGCCGCAGCCGCCGGCCGCAGCGGCCGTGCCCAGGCGTGCCGGCCGGGCCCTGGGCGCCGTGCCATGGAACGCCACCGTGCCGCACACCCGGGTGCTGGACGCGCTGTCGCTGCTGCTGCCCGCCGGCGAACGCTTCGTCATCGCCACCCTCGACGACTGGCGCCACCAGCGGCCGGGCGAGGTGCCGCCGGCGCTGCGGGCGGAGATCGACCGCTTCATCCGCGAAGAACGGGCGCACCAGCGCGCGCATCAGCGCCACAACGCCGCGCTGCTGGCGGCCATGCCCGCCGCGGCCCGGGCGGCCGGGCGTGCGGCCCGTGCTTCCGACGCGCTGCGCCGGCTCTCCCTGCCCATGCGGCTGGCGCTGTGCGCCGCCTTCGAGCTGCTGACGGCCGTGG
>CBIHPZ010000339.1:0-5043 GCA_966211865.1 uncultured Aquabacterium sp. | reverse complement strand
GGGCCGGCCAGGAAGATGCTGGAGCGGTCGCGCACCAGCACCACGTAGTCGCTGAGGCCCGGCAGGTAGGCGCCGCCGGCGGTGGACGAGCCGTGCACCACCGCCACCTGCGGGATGCCCGCGGCCGACAGGCGCGCCTGGTTCGCGAAGGCGCGGCCGCCTTCGACGAACATCTCGCTCTGGTACATCAGGTTGGCGCCGCCGGACTCCACCAGCGACACCAGCGGCAGCTTGTTCTCCATCGCGATCTGCTGCGCGCGCAGCGCCTTGCGCAGGCCCATCGGCGCGATGGTGCCGCCCTTGATCGCCGCGTCGTTGGCGGACACCAGCACGCGCTTGCCCGCCACCGTGCCGATGCCGACGATGGAGCCGCCGCCCATCACGCTCTTCTTGCCGTCGTCGTCGTGCAGCCCCAGGCCGGCCAGGGTCGACAGCTCCAGGAAGGACGAGCCGCGGTCCAGCAGCCGCGCCACGCGTTCACGCGGCAGCAGCTGGCCGCGGCGCTCGAACTTCTCGGCCTTGGACGCGGATTCGGCCACCACCATCGCCTCCAGCCGGCGCACCTCGGCCAGCCGCTCGGCCATGCGCTCGGCGTTGGCGCGGAAGGCAGCCGTGCGTGGGTCGATGCGGCTGGCGAGCGTGGGCATCAGTGCTTCTCCGCGCCTTGCAGCACCTGCGGCAGCACCGCGCGGTGGAAGCCTTCGAAGGGCCGGCTGTTGTGGTGGTCCACGCGCGGGAACACGGGCGAGCCGAGCCCCGCGCCACCATCGATCGGCAGCGTGACACCGGTGATGAAAGCAGCGGCCGGAGACAGCAGGAAGACGATGGCCGCGCTCACCTCGGCCTCGGTCGCCAGGCGGCGCAGCGGCACGTGGTCCTTCAGCTTCGGGATCAGCGCCTTCGTGGCGCCGCCGTAGGTGTCCATGCCGCTGGAGGCCACCCAGCCCGGCGCCACCGCATTGACGCGCACGCCGGCCGCGGCCCATTCGAACGCCGCGCTCATCGTCAGGTTGGCCATGCCGGCGCGCGCGGCGCCGGAATGCGCCATGCCGGGCATGCCCAGCTTGTGGTCGGCGGTCATGTTGACGATGGCGCCGCCGTGATCGCGCAGGCATTGCCTGTACAGCTCGCGCATCATCAGGAAGCCGCCGGTCAGGTTGTTCGACACCACGGCGTCGAAGCCGTTGCGGCTGATGGCTTCCAGCGGCGCCGGGAACTGGCCGCCCGCGTTGTTGACCAGCGCGCTGATGGGGCCGCCCTGCAGCGCCTCGGCCACGTGCTGCTTCACGGCGGTTTCGTCGCGGATGTCGAAGCTGCGCCATTCGCATTGGCCGCCGTCCTCCGCGATTTCCGCGGCCACGCGCTTCAGCTTGTCTTCCGTGCGGCCGCTGATGAGCACCCGCGCGCCCAGCGAAGCCAGCTCGTGCGCCACGCAGCGGCCGATGCCCGAGCCACCCCCGGTGACCCAGGCGCGCTGGCCCGCGAACAGGCCGGGGCTGAACACGCTGCGGTAGCGATCGGACATCCGGTCTCCTCGGTCCTGCCGTGGTGGGATGTGACGCATTGGAGCGAAGGGTGACGTTAACGTCAACCCAATGCCGCATGGGGGATTACGCGGATGTCCGCGGCAGGTCGGTTGTCCAGAATGCAGGGCCAATGCCTACTCACACCTTTCAGGAGAACCAATGGACCTCGCCACCGCCACCGGAATGTTGCGCAGCAAGGTCGGTGACCAGAGCGGGCTGAATGCCGTTCTGAAATTCGACACCGGCGCCGATGGCGTCATCGTGCTGGACGGCAAGGCCACCCCCAACACCGTGGACAACACCGACCGCGAGGCCGATTGCACCGTCGCCATCTCGATGGCCAACCTGGGCGATTTGTTGAATGGCGAATTGGAGCCGGTCACCGGTTTCATGACCGGCAAGTTCAAGGTGTCCGGCGACATGAGCGTGGCGCTGAAGCTGCAGAGGCTGGTGTGAGCCCGCCGGCCCGTCGGAAGGGCTCACCACCGCCTGGGCGGCAGGCGCGCAGCGCCAGGGGTGCCTCATGAACCTGCGGGTGGCCGCGGCCAGTGCGCACGAAGCCGTCGCGGCGCACCGCGACGAGGGCGCGGCGGAGCTCTTCGGCATCAGCGAGCTGTGCGCGGAATTCGGCATCTCCGCCCGCGCGATCCGCTTCTACGAAGACAAGGGCCTGCTGACGCCGCGCCGCGTGAACGGCGCGCGCGTCTATTCGCGGCGCGACCGGGCGCGGCTGTCGCTGATCCTGCGCGCCAAGGCCATCGGCTCGTCGCTGGCCGAGATCAAGCACTACCTGGACTTGTACGGCGCGCACGGCGAAGGCCGCACGCAGCAGCTGAAGTTCGTGCGCGACCGCACCGATGCGGCCATTGCCGAACTGGAATCCAAGCGCGCCGCCATCGAGGCCACGCTGGCCGAGCTGCGCGTGATCAACCAGAGCGTGCGCAGCGCGCTGGCGGCCAAAGGATGACCCCGATGCCCGACGGCCCCGGCGGCTTCAGCTTCCGCCGCATGAAGAACGGCGACGTGCAGGTGACGCACCACGGCCGCCTGGCCAGCACGCTGCGTGGCCGCGAGGCGATCGACTTCTTGCGCGAGATGGACGGCGCCGACGAACAAGCACGGCAGCACGCCATGGCCCGCCTGACCGGCAACTACCGGCGTGGCAACGAACGCACCGCCGCGGAGCACGCTCGCAACAGGCGTTAGCCCTCCGCGGCCCCCTCAGGAGAACGGCATGACCGACGCCTTCATCTACGAACACCTGCGCACCCCGCGTGGCAAGGGCAAGAAGGACGGCGGCCTGCACCAGGCCACGCCCATCTGGCTGTTGCGCACGCTGCTGCAGGCGCTGCAGCAGCGGCTGCGACTGGACACGGCGCTGGTCGACGACGTGGTGCTGGGCTGCGTGACGCCGGTGGGCGAGCAGGGCGCCGACATCGCCCGCACCGCGGTGCTGGACGCCGGCTGGTCGGAGACCACGGCGGGCGTCACGCTCAGCCGCTTCTGCGCCTCCGGGCTCGAGGCCGTGAACCTGGCCGCCGCGAAAGTGAAGAGCGGGCTGGAGGACATGGTGGTGGCCGGCGGCGTCGAGTCGATGAGCCGCTGGCCCATGGGCAGCGACGGCGGTGCGTGGGTGATGGATCCGCGCGTCAACCAGGCGTTAGGGTTCATACCCCAAGGCATCAGCGCCGACCTGATCGCGACCCTGGAGGGCTGGACGCGCGAGGACGTGGACGCCTTCGCGCTGCGTTCGCACCGCCTGGCCGCCGCAGCGCGCGCTGCCGGCCGTTTCCGCAACGCCATCGTGCCGGTGAAGGACATCGCCGGGCTGACGATGCTGGCCGAGGACGAGACCATCCGCCCGAACGCGACGGCCGAGGCCATGGCCAAGCTGGAGCCCTCGTTCGCGGCGATGGGCCAGATGGGCTTCGACGCCACCGCGCTGCGCAAGTACACGACGGTGGAGAAGATCCACCACGTGCACCACGCCGGCAATTCGTCCGGCATCGTCGATGGCGCGGCGCTGATGCTGCTGGGCTCGAAGGAAGCGGGCGCCAAGGCGGGCCTGAAGCCGCGGGCGCGCATCCGCAGCATGGCGGTGACCGGCTCCGAGCCCACCATCATGCTGACCGGCCCGGCGCCGGCCTGCGAGAAGGCGCTGAAGAAGGCCGGACTGCGCGCGCAGGACATTCACCTGTGGGAAGTGAACGAGGCCTTTGCGGTGGTGCCGATGAAATGTGCCCGCGCGCTGGACATCGACCCCGAGCGCATCAACGTCAACGGCGGCTCCATCGCGATGGGGCACCCGCTGGGGGCCACGGGCTGCATCATCCTCGGCACCCTGCTGGATGAACTCGAACGGCGTGACCTGAGCCTGGGCGCGGCCACCTTGTGCGTCGGCGGCGGCATGGGCATCGCCACCATCATCGAGCGGGTGTGATATGACGAACGACCCCAATCTCACTTCGTTCGCCGCCCCCGAGGGGCTTGTCGGTACCTTCGGGCGGCCGGGCGGTACCGACGCGGCGGACACGATCACTTTGCATGTTGGCGACGACGGCATCGCCGTCGCCACGATGGACCTGCCCGGCCGGCCGATGAACGTCGTCAACGACGAGCTGATGGTGCCGCTGGCCGCCATCGCCGAACGCCTGGCGACGGACGCCGCGATCAAGGGCCTGGTGTTGGCCTCGGGCAAGGCCGACTTCTGCGCCGGCGGCGACATCGACAAGCTGTCGCGGCTCGAGTCCGCGCAGCAGGCCTTCGACCTGACGATGCAGATGAAGGCCGTGCTGCGGCGGCTGGAGACGGCGGGCAAGCCGGTGGCCGCCGCGATCAACGGCCATGCGCTGGGCGGCGGGCTGGAGATCGCGCTGGCCTGCCATGCGCGCTTCGTGCTGGACGATCCGAAGATCAAGCTGGGCCAGCCCGAGGTCAAGCTGGGCCTGCTGCCGGGTGGTGGCGGCACCGTGCGCTTGCCGCGCTTGATCGGCATCCAGCCCGCGCTGCAATTGATGGCCGAAGGCGCCGAGCTCTCGCCGCAGAAGGCGCTGGGCATGGGCCTGGCCACGGAACTGGCCGCGAGCCGCGACGAGTTGATCGCGAAGGCGCGGGCCTGGTGCGTGGCCAATCCGAAAGCCAAAGCCCCGTGGGACCAGCCGAAATTCCGCTTCCCCGGCGGCGATTCGCGCTCGCCCGCGGTGGCGCAGGTCTTCGCCATCGGCCCGTCCATCGCGTCGGCCAAGAGCTGGGGCAACTACCCCGCAATCCAGCACATCATGAGCAGCGTGTTCGAAGGCGGGCTGCTCGGCTTCGATGCGGCCAGCGCGGTGGAGTCGCGCTACTTCGCGGCCTGCGCCATGTCGCCCGAGTCGCGCAACCTGATCAACACGCTGTGGTACCAGCTGAACGCGATCAAGAAGGGCGCCTCGCGGCCCGCCGGCGTGCCGCCGTCGCGCGTGAAGAAGCTGGGCATCCTGGGCGCCGGGATGATGGGGGCGGGCATCGCCTACGTCTC
>CBIHPZ010000338.1:0-5050 GCA_966211865.1 uncultured Aquabacterium sp. | reverse complement strand
TGGCCCGCGCGCGCAGCAGCCAGAACAGCGTGCTGCCGCAGTCGGCCGACTGGGGACAGCTGGGCGCGCCGGTGCGCTTCCAGCGCGTGGCGGCGCTGGCGGCCGAGCAGCGCGCGCACCCCAGCGCCGCGCTGCTGCCGCGGCATGCGGCGCGGCGCTTCATCGTCTTCAGCGGCCTCACGCTGCAGCACGTCGGCTACGACCCGCACGAGCAGAGCGTGCTGGCCCTGCTGACCGACACCGACGGTGGCGAGCTGCTGCTGCAGCGCACCCACGAAAGCCACCATCCCCAGGCGCTGGACGCACTGGCCGCCGCGCTGGGCGGCCGCTACGGCCCGCTGCGCCATGTGGCCGGCGTGCTGGCCTGGCGGCACGGCCAGCCCTGCATCGAGCCCTGGGCGCTGGGCTGCGACGGCATGGTGGTGCCCGACTTTGCCGAAACCGGCACCGGCGCGCTGGCCGCCCTGCCGCTGACCGCCCGGCCCCCCGAGCCGGCCGACCCCTGCGCGCAGCGGCTGGCGCAGCTGCGCCGGCACCTGGGCACGCTGCTGCACCATGGCCTGGCCGCCCTGCCGCGCCGCTGGCGCGCTGATGGTGCGTTATTGACGCGTCAACTGGAAGATGCGGGCCTGCATGCCTTGGCCGATTCCCTGCACGCGCTGGAAGAGGCGCTGGAAGCCGCGCAAGGCGGCACCGACAGCACCGGCGCGGCGCGAGCGCTGGCGCACCTGGCCGCGGTGCGCCAACTGCACGAGGACGCCGCGGCGCAGGCCGAGATGGCGCCGGTGGATGAAGCGCAGGAGGCCTGAACCGGCCCCCCAGGCTGCCTTCACCCCGGCCACCCCAGCCGCTCCGGCCCATGAGGCCACCGGCGTCAAGCCCCCCAAAGCGCAGAAGGCGGCCCGGTTGCCCGGCGCCGCCTCCTGGCCTCCCTGACTCTTGTTCTGGACGTTCTTTTCAGCCGATAGGAATCAACGGCGGCCGCGGCCACGCCGCGCGCGCACCGCACCCAGCGCCAGCAGCGCGGACAGCACCAGCGCCACCGCGCCCGGCTCCGGCACCGCGATGGTGATGGCCAGCACGTCGCCCGCGCTGAAGCCGCGGGTGTTGATGCGCCAGTCGCTCAAGCCCGCATCGGCGAACGGGTTGCCGATGAAGACGTCGAGGTACTCGGCGCTGTCGAAGCTCAGCGACGCCGTGCCGCCGGACAAGGCCACGTTCGTGCCGCCGCCGCTGAAAGGCCGCGTCACGCTGCCGGCCTGGCCGAAGCTGCCGATGCTCAAGGAGACCAGCAGGCGCTCGATGCCGCCGCCGGTCAGGTTGCGCAGCACGGCGTTCAGGTCCAGCGCGCCGCCCACGTCGGCCGCGCTCAACTGGAAGTCCAGCCGCACCGGCTGGGCGTCATTCAAGTCCAGGTCGAAGGCGATGAGGCCGTCGGTGCTGAAGTCGGTGGCCAGGCTGGTGCCAGCGGTGGACTGGCCGACCAGCAGCGCGGCCGAGGCCGGCAGGTGCGCCGCCAGCGCGAGCGCGGCGGTGGCGAGAAGCTTGTTCATGGTGGTGTTCCGGGGCAGGTGGAAAAGGTCGATCACAGCGTGCCGCGCGCCCAGGGGCCGGTGATGGCCACCGTCAGGCCCGGGCCCTGCAGGTTCACGAACAGCACGCGGCCGTCCGGGCTGAAGCAGGCGCCGCACCATTCGCTGTTGCGGTGGTCGCCCGCCGAGGCCGCCGACTTGCCCACCGCCGCGAGCTGCGCCGCCGTGAAGTTGAAGTTGTTGCGGGCGAAGACGCTGGAGCCGCCGTTCGGGTGGATGACCATCAGCCGCTGCTGCGTCACCGGCGCGCCGCTGTTCGGTCCGCCGCTGCCGCCGTCTTCGCAGAACAGCACGCCGCCGCGCGGGCTGACGCACAGGTTGTCGGGCGAGTTGCCCACCGTGATGTCGTTGCTGACGAAGATGGCCTTCAGCGTGTTCGTCGACAGGTCCAGCGCCCACACTCGGCCGGCGCGCGCCGGGCTGGTGGTGACCTGCTTGTCGGTGAACCAGACGATGCCGTTGGCGACCCAGCAGCCTTCGTTGGCGCCGAAGATGGCCGCACCACGCGCATAGGCCTGGATGTAGGGACCGCTGGCCGAGACGTTGCCCGCCACGCTGGACAAGGTGGCGCCATCGAGGTCGGGGTTGTCGATGTCCACCCACTCCACCGCGAACTCCTGGCACAGGGTGGGCATGCGCAGGTCGGCGTTGTCGATCCCGCGCACCTTCAGGCCCTGCAGCCGGCCGCCGGCGTGCAGCGAGTTCAGGCCGCCGCTCACATTGGACGGCAGGAAGCGGTACAGCGTGTTGGCGTTGCCCTGGTCCTCGGTGAGGTACCAGATGCCGGTGGCGGGATCGATGGCGCTGGCCTCGTGCGCCATGCGGCCCATGCCGATGATGGGCTCGGCGTTGGCGGCATTCAGGCTGGTGTCGGCCGGCACCTCGAACACGTAGCCGTGGCGGCGGCCGGTGCTGCTGACGGTGTTGCTGCGCACCTCTTCGTTCGTCAGCCAGGAGCCCCAGGTGGACACGCCGCCGGCGCAGTTGCGGTAGGTGCCGCCGAAGGAGGCGAAGCTCTGACCCCAGGCGCCGTCACGGAACACCAGGTTGGTGGTGCCACCCAGCTGATAACCCGTGATGCCCGTGGCCGTGCGGCCGGTGTCGTACTTGGCCACGTGGGGCAGGCTGGCGCCCAGGATGTCGGCGGCGTTGCTGCCGTTGGAGCGCTCGTGGTTGCGCACCAGCACGATCTCGGTGCTGCGGCCCACGCGGCGGGTCAGGGCCACGCCCATGCCGTCGTGGTTGGGCGGCGTCGCCAAGCCGTCGCTCATCAGGTCGCCGCGCCAGCCGGTGGACTTGTAGCTGAAGCCGGGCGGCAGCTCGATCAGTGGCAGGCCGGTGGTCAGGTCGTTCACCGGCCTGGGCGCGCCGTAGGGGCTGTCCAGCAGCACCGACGCGGTGGCGGCGCCGCAGGACGCCTCGGCCACGCGGCTCGCCATCGCGGTGATCGGGCCGGCGAAGGCAGCGGCGATGGCGGCCGAGCCGCCTTTCAGGAGCTGCCGGCGCGCGGGCAGCGGCGGGGTGTCGTCGTCGTGCATGGAAGTCCCTCGTTCGTGATGTTTGGAAACGGGGGGAGCTTCGCGATGCGGCGTGACACCACCATGTCCTGGCCGTGTCCTGGCCGTGTCGATGGCGTGTCGATGGCGTGCCGGTGTGCCTTCGGCGGGACGACGGCCAGTGCGAAGATGCAGCGCCATGCCGCCCATCCACCCGTCGTCCCCCGGTGATTCCTCCGACGCAGCCGGCGTTCAGCGCCTCGAGCGCGATGGCTTCCTCCTGCTGCCTGAACTGCTGAACGAGTCCGAGACCCGCGCCTGCGCGCGCGCTGCGGCGCCGTCGGCCACGCTGTCCGGCGGCACGCGCACGCTGCTGCAGTCCGGCTGGTGTGCCGCGCTGGTGCAGCGGCTGCGCCGCCATGCCGCGCTGGCGCCGCTGCTGCCGCCCGGGGCGGTGGCCGTGCAGTGCACCTATTTCGAAAAGTCGACCGGCCGCAACTGGCTCGTGCCGTGGCACCAGGACCTCAGCGTGCCGGTGGCCGAACGCGTCGAGCATCCCGCGCTGCGCGGCTGGTCGCTGAAGGAAGGCGTGCTGCAGGTCCAGCCGCCGGCGGCGGTGCTGGAGCAGGTGATGGCGCTGCGCCTGCACCTGGACGATTGCGGGCCGGACGATGGGCCGCTGCGCGTGCTGCCGGGTTCGCACCGTGACGGCGTGCGGGCCGAAGGCGCCACGCCCCATGCCGTCGTGGGTGAAGCCGCTTTCACCTGCACCGCGCCGCGCGGCTCGGGCCTGCTGATGCGCCCGCTGCTGCTGCACGCCTCGTCCAAGGCCACGGGCAGCAGCCTGCGCCGCGTGCTGCACCTGCTGTTCGCACCGCCGGTGCTGCCGCTGGGCCTGCGCTGGCACCACGCCATGTGAGGTCCGCGCGGCCGGGCCGGTGAGGCCCGCGCGGCCGCGCCGCTGTGGCCAGCCCGGCGGGGACGTTGGGGCGCTTCAGGCGCGAGGCCGCCGCCACGCAGCTGGCGCAGCCGGTCGCGCCGTCACTCGGGGTGGTGGCACACCGCCTCGTAGTTGTGGCCGTCCGGCCCGATGACGAAGGCGCCGTAGTAGTTCGGGTGATAGTGTTCGCGCAGGCCGGGCGCGCCGTTGTCGCGGCCACCGGCGGCCAGCGCCGCGGCGTGGAAGCGGCGCACCTCTTCCCGGTTCTTCGCCGCGAAGGCGACATGGATGGGCCCGGGCGCCGGCCCGAAGGAGCCGAACCACAGCTGCCCTTCGCCGGGCCGGCCGACCATGGCCCAGCCTTCGGCCTCCTTGGTGACGACGATGTTCAGCGGCGCCAGCGCCTGCACCAGGAAGGCCTTGGTCTTCGCGAAGTCGGTGACGTTGTAGCCCAGGTGGTCGAAGACCATGTGTCGCTCCTTTTGTGAGTTATCGCCTCAGGCGGCCGGCTTGGGCACCAGCTGCGCCGGGTCGTAGAAGAAGGTTTCCTCGGCAATGCGCTCGCCTTCCCAGCGCTGCCAGGCCAGCTCCTCCATCTGCACCACGCTGCCGTCCAGGCGGTCGAAGCGGAAGATCCAGCGGATGACCACGTGGTCGCCATTGACCAGCACCGGACGAACGCAGGTGGTCTGCACCGAGCGCACCTTGGAAAGAACGCGCCGCTCGTTGGCCGCATTGGCCGCGCGGCCGACACGTGGCGCGGACTGGTTTTCCTGCATCGTCGAATCCGGCGTGTAGAACTCCTCGATGGCCTCGGCATGCGCGCCGGACACCACGCGGGCGATGAACGCTTCCAGGGTCTCGGGGCTCGGCATCGGCGGCTTCCGGCGGCGTGAACGATGCGGCGCATTCGACCAAAGTCCCGCCCCGCCTGGCAACAGGGGCGATGCCAGGCGATGGGCGCGCCCGCACAATCACCCGGATGAGTGCCGAGAACCCGACACCGGCCATCGGCGCCGCAC
>CBIHPZ010000337.1:0-5055 GCA_966211865.1 uncultured Aquabacterium sp. | reverse complement strand
AGATCCAGGGCCTGGCGCGCTTCCGCGTCAACGCCTTCAACCAGAACCGCGGCGCGGGCGCCGTGTTCCGGACCATTCCCAGCAAGATCCTGACGCTGGAGCAGCTGAACACGCCGAAGATCTTTGCCGACCTGGCACTGAAGCCGCGCGGCATGGTGCTGGTCACGGGCCCCACCGGCTCGGGCAAGAGCACCACGCTGGCGGCGATGATCAACCACCTCAACGAGAACGAGTACGGCCACGTGCTGACGGTGGAAGACCCGATCGAGTTCGTGCACGAATCGAAGAAGTGCCTGGTGAACCAGCGCGAGGTCGGCCCGCACACCCTCAGCTTCTCCAACGCACTGCGCTCCGCGCTGCGCGAGGACCCGGACGCGATCCTGGTCGGCGAAATGCGCGACCTGGAAACCATCCGCCTGGCGCTGACCGCCGCGGAAACCGGCCACCTGGTGTTCGGCACGCTGCACACCTCCAGCGCCGCGAAGACGGTGGACCGCGTGGTCGACGTCTTTCCCGCGGCCGAGAAGGAAATGGTCCGCGCCATGCTGTCCGAATCGCTGATCGCGGTGATCTCGCAAACGCTGTGCAAGCTGAAGGACGGCTCCGGCCGCGTTGCCGCGCACGAGATCATGATCGGCACCTCCGCCATCCGGAACCTCATCCGCGAGAACAAGATCGCGCAGATGTACTCGTCCATCCAGACCGGCCAGAACCTGGGCATGCAGACGCTGGACCAGAACCTGGCGGACCTGACGCGGCGCAACGTCATCTCGCCGGCCGAAGCGCGGGCCAAGGCGAAGTTCCCCGAGAACTTCCCGGGCTGACCACCCCGCCCATCCATCCCGGCTGCCGGCACGCGCCACGCGCCTTCGTTTCACCCCACCGGCCGCCGTCGTGAAGAACCTGTTCAGCCGCCTGCGCGCCCGCCGCAACGCCAGCCCGGAGGACGTCACCGACTCCGTGCTGGCCAGCAGCATGTTCCCGGCCGACGAGGCCGCTGCGGTGGTGCCCTGGGGCGCTCGCGCGCCTGAGCTGAAAGCGGAAACACTGCCACCCCACGAGACCGCCGAACGGCTGGCCCAGTTGTGGCGCGCGGACCCCGCGCTGGCCGCCTTCGGCACCCATGCGGTGGAGCGCCTGGCGCCGCTGCTGCAGGGCGCTCAGGTGCGGCCGGAGCAGCTGCTGATCCGCCAGGACGAGATCAGCGACTTCCTGCTGGTGCTGCTGGAAGGCCGCGTCGCGGTCGAGCGCCGCCATGCCGGCGGCTCGGTCACGCGGCTGATGGAAGCCCGCGCCGGCGACCTGCTGGGCGAGATGGCGCTGTTCGACGGCGGCCCGCGCTTCTCGTCCTGCCGCTCGCTCACCTCATGCAGCGTGGCCGTGCTCGATGCCGCGGCATTGGAGCGGCTGCTGGCCGACGATCCGCCGCTGGCGGCGGCACTGTTGATGTCGATCACACGGCGCATCTCGCTGCGCCTGCGCCAGACCGGCGCGCGCCTGTTCGCGCTGCTGGCGCCGCAATGACCCGGAGAACCCTGCACCATGGAACGCGACCAGGCCTCGAAATTCGTCAATGACCTGCTGCGCCTGATGATCTCGCGCAATGGCTCCGACCTCTTCCTCACCGCCGACTTCCCGCCCGCGATCAAGGTCGACGGCAAGGTGACCAAGGTGTCGCCGCAGCCGCTCACCGGCCAGCACACGCTGGCACTGGCCCGCGCGGTGATGAACGACAAGCAGGCCGCGGAGTTCGAGCGCACCAAGGAGTGCAACTTCGCCATCGCGCCGCAGGGCATCGGCCGCTTCCGCTGCAATGCCTTCATCCAGATGGGCAACATCGGCCTGGTCTTCCGGACCATCCCGCAGACCTTGCCCACGGTGGACCAGCTGGGCCTGCCGCAGGTGATGAAGGAGATCGCGATGACCAAGCGCGGCCTGGTCATCATGGTGGGCGCCACCGGCTCGGGCAAGAGCACCACGCTGGCGGCGATGGTGGACTGGCGCAACGAGCATTCGCACGGCCACATCATCACCATCGAAGACCCGGTGGAATTCGTGCACGCGCACAAGAACTGCATCATCACGCAGCGCGAGGTGGGCCTGGACACCGACGGCTGGGAAGCCGCGCTGAAGAACACGCTGCGCCAGGCGCCCGACGTGATCCTGATGGGCGAGATCCGCGACCGCGAGACCATGGAGCACGCGGTGGCCTTTGCCGAAACCGGCCACCTGTGCATGGCCACGCTGCACGCCAACAGCTCCAACCAGGCGCTGGACCGCATCATCAACTTCTTCCCCGAAGAGCGGCGCGCGCAGCTGCTGATGGACCTGTCGCTCAATTTGAAGGGTATTGTTTCGCAGCGCCTGCTGCCGCGCGAAGAGGGCAAGGGCCGCATCGCCGCGGTGGAGATCATGCTGAACACGCCGCTGGTGGCGGACATGATCTTCAAGGGCGAGGTGGCGGAGCTGAAGGAGCTGATGAAGCGCTCACGCGAGCACGGCATGCAGACCTTCGACCAGGCGCTGTTCGACCTCTTCGAGGGCGGCCACGTCACGTACGAAGACGCGCTGCGCAACGCCGATTCGGTGAACGACCTGCGGCTGCAGATCAAGCTGCACAGCGTGCGGGCGCGCACCAGGGACCTCTCGGCGGGCACCGAGCACCTGACCATCGTCTGACGGCTGGTCGTCCGACCCGCACCGGCGCCGAAACCTTCCCGCGCCGAGGCCTGGGCCCGACGCACGCCGGCCCGCCCATCGCGGCCCTACCATGTTGCGCTGGCAACCTGGGACAGCGATGAAGACCTACGAACCGACCGAAGCAAAGACCGTGGCCTTTCTGGGCCTGGGGGTGATGGGCCACCCGATGGCGGGCCACCTGGCGCGCGCCGGGCACCGCGTGACCGTCTACAACCGCACGGCCGCGAAGGCCGAGGCCTGGGCGAAGGAGCACGGCGGCCGCCCGGCCGCCACGCCGCGCGAAGCGGCCGCCGGCGCCGACTTCGTCTTCGCCTGCGTCGGCAACGACGACGACCTGCGCTCGGTGGTGCTGGGCGCGGACGGCGCCTTCGCCGGCATGAAGAAGGGCGCGGTGTTCGTCGACCACACCACGGCTTCCGCCGAAGTGGCGCGTGAATTGAATGCGGCAGCACGACAGCTCGGCCTGCAGTTCGTCGACGCCCCGGTCTCCGGCGGCCAGGCCGGCGCGGTGAATGGGCTGCTGACGGTGATGTGCGGCGGCGACCCAGCCGCCTTCGATGCCATGAAACCGGTGGCCATGGCCTTCTCGCGCGCCGTCACCCGCGTCGGCGACAGCGGCGCCGGCCAGCTCGCGAAGATGGTCAACCAGGTCTGCATCGCCGGCCTGGTGCAGGGCCTGGCGGAAGGCATCGCCTTCGGCCAGCGCGCGGGCCTCGACATGAAGCTGGTGCTCGAGGTGATCGGCAAGGGCGCCGCGCAAAGCTGGCAGATGGACAACCGCGGCGGCACGATGGTCGACGACAAGTTCGACTTCGGCTTCGCGGTGGACTGGATGCGCAAGGACCTGGGCCTGGTGCTGGACGAGGCGCGGCGCAACGGCGCCAAGCTGCCCGTCACCGCGCTGGTCGACCAGTTCTACGCCGACGTGCAGTCCCAGGGCGGCGGGCGCTGGGACACGTCCAGCCTGATCAAGCGCTTGAAGTAACGGCCTAAGTGCGCGTCAACCGCGTCAACCGCGGCGGCGCGGCGGCCTCGCGGGCCTGGCCATGCCGCTCGGGTTGCCGGCGGTCCAACAGGCCCATGAGACCGCGGCGGACCCGTGGTCCGCCCCTTCGCCCGTCACGATGGGCCCATTGAACCCATCGTGTTCCCGGGACACCCCAGGCGCCTGTGGGGCCTCTACTTCATCGCGGCCAGCTGTGCCTCGGTGACGATCTCGAACACGCGGATCACCTTCTGCACGCCGCTGATCGAGCGCGCGACGTCGCTGGCGCGGTTGGCCTCGCGTTCGGTCACGCGGCCCATCAGGAACACCTGCTGGCGCTCGGTGACGACCTTGAAGGCATTCGCCTGCAGGTCCTTCGCGTCGATCAGGCTGGCCTTGACCTTGCTGGTCAGCACCACGTCGTTCGAACGCGAGCCGATCGACGTGGGCGCCATCACCGCGAGCTCGTTGACGATGGTCTTCACGTTGTCGATCTGGCCCACCGCCTGCTCGACGGCGGACTTGTCGGCCTCCGTCGCCACTTCGCCGGTGATCAGCACCATGCGGTTGTAGCTGGTGACGTTGACGTGGCCGCGCTCACCGACCAGCGCCGGAATGCGGTTGGCCGACTTCAGCTCGATCGACTGGTCTTCCAATTGCGCGCCGGACGTGCGCCGGTCGGCCGCCATCATGCCGCCGACCACCGCGCCACCCAGCACCAGCGGCGCGCAGCCCGCGAACAACTGCGTGGCCAGCAGCGCCGCCAACAGTGCGCCGCGGCGGCCGGCCGCCTTCACATACCTCTTCATGCAGGATCCTGTTCCCCAAGCAATTGCAGATCGATCGAATCGCACAGGCAGTGCAGCACCAGCAACTGGGCTTCGAGCACGCGTGCACGCCGGTCGTGCGGCACGGCGACCAGCACGTCGGTCTCGCCCAGCACGCCGCGCAGCGCGCCGCCCGAGCGGCCGGTGAGTGCGATCACCGTCATGTCCTTGCCCTGCGCCGCTTCCACCGCAGCCACCAGCACCGGCGCGTCGCCGTCGGTGTCGACCAGCAGCAGCAGGTCGCCGGGCTGGCCCAGCGTCTCGATCTGGCGCGACCAGTCGACGTCGATGCCGTCCAGCAGCAACGCGGCCAGGCCGGGCCGATCGCGCTCGAAGCCTTCCAGCATCGCGCTGCACAGGCGCCGCGCCAGGCCGGCGGCGATGCCCCGTCCGCCCACGAGCAGCCGCCCGCCCGCGGTGAGCCCGGCGACGACCGCCTGCACGGCCTCGGCCACCGGCCGCGACATGACCTCCGCGGCCTGGTATTGCAGGTCGGCGCTCTCGAAGAAATGCTGCTGGATGCGCTGCTCGAGCATGGTGCGC
>CBIHPZ010000336.1:0-5076 GCA_966211865.1 uncultured Aquabacterium sp. | reverse complement strand
GACCGCCTGCGCCAGGCCGACGTACTCGGCCACCGGCACCTCCTCGGCGCGCCGCTGCAGATCGAAAGCGCCACCGAAGCCGCGCTGCTCCAGCCAGCGGCCCAGGGAGTGCCGCAGCAGCTTGCGCCGCTGCGAGAAGGCCACGGTGACGAGCTCCGACAGCAGCGCTTCATCCACCGCCGGCGGCTGCGCCAGCGGCAGCATGCGCACGACGGCCGAATCGACGCGCGGCGGCGGGTCGAAGGCCTCGGGCGGCACGTCCAGCACCGACTCGATCCGGTAGCGCCACTGCAGCATCACCGACAGCCGGCCGTAGTCCTTGCCGCCCGGCCCGGCGGCCATGCGGTCCACCACTTCCTTCTGCAGCATGAAGTGCTGGTCGCGCACGCGGCTGGCCACCGGCAGGAGGTGGAAGAGGATGGGCGTGGAGATGTTGTACGGCAGGTTGCCGACCAGGCGCAGCGGTTGGCTGGCGGCGTCGGCCAGCGCGCCGATGTCGACCTTTAACACGTCGGACTCGACCACCGTCACGCCCTGCCGCTGGCGCCAGCGCGCGGCCAGGTCGCGGTCCAGCTCGATCACCGTCAGTGCGCCGCAGCGCTCCAGCAGCGGCTGCGTCAGCGCGCCCAGGCCGGGGCCGATCTCCACCAGCGGCTCGCCGGGGCGCGGCGCGATCTCGCGCACGATGGCGCTGATCAGCGCTTCATCGACCAGGAAATGCTGGCCGAAGCGCTTGCGGGGAATATGGGGCGACATCAACGCGCGGGAGACCGCCGGCTCATTGCGGCGGTTCGCGCATCTCGATGTACGCGCGCAGGCGAAGGTCGCGGGTCCAGTCGGCGAAGGCCTGCTCGAAGCGCTGCTCGCGCAGCATGTTGCGGGCCTGTTCACGCACTTGCTTGGGGTCCAGCGCCACGTCGCGGCGCTCCATCACCTGGATCAGGTGCACGCCGAAGCGCGAGGCCACCGGCTGCGACAGGCCGCCCAGCGGCAGGTGGTTCATGGCTTCCTCGAACTCGGGCACGAAGCTGCCGGGCGAGGTCCAGCCCAGGTCGCCGCCATTGGCCGCGGTGCCGTCTTCCGACACCTCGCGCGCCACGTCCTCGAACTTGCGCTCGTTGCGCTCGATCTGGCGGCGCAGTTGTTCCAGCCGCGCCGCCACGGCGGGCTGCGACGAACGGTCGCTGACGCGCATCAGGATGTGGCGGGCGCGGGTCTGCGTCACCTTGAAGGCATCGCCCTCGGCCCGCTCGACGACCTTGAGGATGTGGAAGCCGGCGCCGCTGCGCACCAGCTGCGGCGTGACCTGGCCGGCGCGGACGTTCTTCACCGCGTCGACGAACAGGTCCGGCAGGCGCTTGCTGGAACGGCGGCCGATGACGCCACCCGCGGCCCGGTTGGCGTCCTCGGACACCTCGCGCGCGACCTTGGCGAAGTCTTCGCCGCCGCGTACGCGGGCCAGCGCCTGTTCGGCGCGGGCGCGGCGCTCGGCCAGCACGGCCTCGCTGGCGCCTTCGGGCACGGTGACCAGGATCTGCGCCAGGTTCAGCTCGACATCGGCGGCCGCTTCGGCGCGCTGCTGCTCGACCACCTTGTCGATGTCCGCGTCGGAGATGCGGATGCGGGCGTTGACCTCGCGCTCGCGCACGCGCTCGACCGCCATCTGGTCGCGCAGGGAGGTGCGGAAGCGCCCGTAGTCCATGCCGTCGGCAATGATGCGTTCGCGCAGCTGGGCCACGTTCAGCTGGTTCTGCGCTGCCACGTTCGCCACCGCGCGCTCGAGCTCCGCGTCGTCGATGCGGGGACCGTTTTCGCGCGCATAGGTGCTCTGCACCCGCTCATCGATCAGCGCGTCGATCACCTGCTGCCGCAATTCGGCTTCCGGCGGCAGGCGGTTGTTGGCGCGTTGCGCCTCGGTGCGCACGCGGGCCAGGCGCTGCTCCACCTCGAATTCCGTCACCAGCTCGGAATTGACCACGGCGACGATGTAGTCGCCATTGCGCACGGGCTTGCGCGCGCCCTGCGCGAAGGCCGGCGCCACCGCGACGGCCAGGCCCAAGGCCAGCAGCCACCGGCGCCCGGATCGGTACAACGGAACAAGACGGGTCATGGCGAACGATCGGGGTCGGGGAGCAGGGGGGACGCGTGGGGGGAGTCACGCAGCAGGCGGTAGCCGGGGATATTGTCCTTCAACACCTGCAGCGGGTTGGACCCGATGCGGGACAGGCCGACCAGTTCCAGCTGCAGGGACATCTGCAGGCTCGACTGGTTGCGCGCGATCGACTGGCGCTCGAACACCAGGCGGCCGATCCAGCAGCCGGCGTCGTACTCCACGCCGCCGATGGCGCCGGTGATGCGCTTGTCCTGCAGGCTGTAGTTCATGCGGCCGACGGCATACAGCGTGCCGCCGCAGCCGTTGGACGCGCCCACCGGCCGTGCCGTGCCGCGGTACACCGGCCATTGCCAGCCCACGGCCAGCTGTTCGGACAGCCCGCGCGTCAACAGGTAGCTGGCGCTGACGGTCTTGAACGGTCCCGGCGAGTACAGCACCGTGGCGTTGGAGCGCACGACGCGGCGGATGTCCGGGTTGTATTCGAAGGCGCCGTCGAGGTTCCAGTGCGGCACCAGCGAGGTGGCCCCGTCCAGCAGCAGGTTGGACACGCGGTTGCTCTGCGGCGGCGCGGCCGGGTCGACCGTGACCCGCTGGTCGCGGAAGAGGAAGCGTTGCGCCACGCCGAGCCGCAGCACTTCCGCGCCGGTGGTGGCGTGCACCAGGCGCGTGACGACGCCGGCGGTCAGCTGGTGGGCGTCGGCCACGCGGTCGATGCCGGAATAGGCCTTGTCGTCGAACAGGGTGACGACGTTGAAGTCGCGGTCGGCCGAATCGAAGTTGGGCAGCCGGCTCTGGTCGCGGTACGGCGTGTTGACGTACAGCACGCGCGGCTCCAGCGTCTGCCGCATCGGCTGGTTGAACCAGCGGCTGGGGCGCTCGAACACCATGCCGCCTTCGGCACTGAAGGTGGGGATGACGCGGCTGGCGCGGGTGCGGCCATCGGACATCGGTTCCTCGGTGGCGTAGCTGGCGGCATTGACGCTCACCTTGGGCGTCACCCACCAGCCGGTGGTGCCGAAGCGGCGGCTCAGCTGGCCCAGCGCATGCCAGCGCCAGCCCACGGGCAGCGTGTCCTTCACCCCACCCACTTCGGGTCGCGTGAAGCGGTTGACCTCGGTCTCCACCGTGGAATAAAGCCCCGCCGGCAGCAGCGGCTGCAGCTTCAGGCCCAGCTGCGGCGACCGCTCGTACGGCGCGACGATGGTGGCGGTGGGGTCCTGGGACGACAGGACCTGCCAGCGCTGCACCCGGGCATAGGCCAGGCCGGGGCCGATGGGCGTCTCCAGCGGGCGCTCGGCCTGCAGGTCCAGCGGCAGCAGGCGCGGGGTGATGCTGTGGATGTTGCGCGGGAAGTCTTCCCAGTACTGGTCGTCGGAGACGCGGAACACGTTGGCCTTGTAGCGCCAGCCGCTGCGCAGGCCGCCGTCGTGCTCGAAGGTCCAGGCGTGGCGCGAGCGGTCCGCCACGCGGTCGTGCGGCACCAGGTCCAGGTTGACGCGGCCGGCGTCCAGCGGCTCCAGGTAGCGGAACTCGGCCGAGCCGGCGATGCCGCGCTTGGTCATCAGCGTGGGCGTGAAGGTGGCGTCGCGGTTGGGCGCGATGTTCCAGTAGTAGGGCATGCCCACCTGGAAACCGCTGCGGCTGCCGAGGCCGAATTCCGGCGGCAGCCAGCCGGACTTGCGGTCGTCGCTGAGCGGGAAGCTGAGCACCGGCAGGCCGAGGATGGGCACGCCGAGGAACTCCAGCACCGCGCCTTCGGCCAGGCCTTCGTTGGCATCCAGGTCGAGCCGGACGCGCTTGGTGCGCAGCAGCCAGTCGGGGTCGCCGGAGCCGTCGCGCGGGCAGCTGGAATAGACGGCGTTGGTCAGGCGCGAGCGCGACGAATCCAGGAAATCCACCCGGTCGGCGCGGCCGCCGGAACCCAGCTGCAGGAACTCGAATTCCGGCTGCAGGAAGAAGCCTTCGAAGCGCTGCACCTTCAGCTGCAGCTCGGGGCCGCGGTAGATGCTGCCCTCGCGCTCGATGCGCACGCCGCCGCGCGCGATGGCGAGGTCTTCGGGGCTGTCGTAGGTGAGCCGGTCGGCGCGGATGAAGGTGCCCGCGCGGCGGAACTGCACGTTGCCTTCGGCCACGGCGTCCAGGTCGGGCCGGGCGCGCAGTTCGCCGGCTTCCAGGATCACCGGGCGCTGGCGGGCCTGCTCGCCGCGCGGCGGGGGCGACAGGCGCGTGCTGGGCTTGAGCACCAGCGGCGTATCCGGCCCCGAAGCCGGCTGCGCCGGAGCGGGCGCCGATGCGGCCACCGGGGGCGGCGCCACCTGGGCCCCGGCGGCCGTTGCGGCGCAGGCCAGCGCGATGAGGGTGAAGCAGTGCGACGGGGGGCGGGCGCGGTGGACGGGCACGGGGTCGGGCACGGGGCTCGGGCGCTGCGGCAGGCGCGGTGGCGGGACGGTCCGGCCTGGTGCCTGCAGCCGGCGGTCGTCCGTGGGACGTGGCACCTGGCAGGCCCGCAAAGCGGCCGTTCGTAGAATCGGCGGATTATCCACGAGGGCCCGGCCCCGCATGTCCTCTCCTGCCGCCCCCGCGCCGGCGTCCGCCGCCGGCCATGCCGCCGCCGGCACCGCCGCCGCCACCCCGATCGCCTGGCCCGACACCGCCCGCCAGGACGCGTTCTTCCGCTGGCTGGAACCGCTGTGCGCGCAGCACGGGCTGGACGCCGCAACGCTCGCGCCGGCCTCGGCCGACGCCAGCTTCCGCCGCTACTTTCGCGTGCGCGGTGGCAACAAGTCTTTCATCGTGATGGACGCCCCGCCGCCGCAGGAAGACGTGCGCCCCTTCGTCGACATCGCCCGCCGCATCCAGGCCGCCGGCCTGAACGCCCCCGAGGTGCTGGCGGCGGACACCGAAGCCGGCTTCCTGCTGCTGACCGACCTCGGCAACACGCTGTACCTGCACGCGCTGCAGGA
>CBIHPZ010000335.1:0-5080 GCA_966211865.1 uncultured Aquabacterium sp. | reverse complement strand
GCCCCGACGGAGTCACCATGGAGCTGTACCAAGTCCGCTACTTCCTCGCCGTGGCCGAGACGCTGAACTTCACGCGCGCTTCCGAGCGTTCGTTCGTCTCGCAGCCCGCGCTCACCAAGGCCATCCAGCGCCTGGAGGAGACGCTGGGCGGGCGGCTCTTCGACCGCGGCAAGAGCGCGGTGCAGCTGACCGATTTCGGCCGCGCGCTGCTGCCCAGCCTGCAGCAGGTGTACGACAGCGCCATGCGCGCCCGTGAGGAAGCGCGGCGCCTCTCCGCGCCCAAGCGCGAGAAGGTGCGCGTGGGCGTGATGTGCACCATCGCCTTCGAGCAGCTGCTGCCCGGCTTTGCCGAGGCGCTGGACGGCCACGGCGCGGTGCGCCTGAGCTTTCGCGAAGGCAACCTGGAAGCGCTGACCGACGCGCTGGACCGCGGCGAGATCGAGCTGGGCCTGATGTGCTCGCCGAACGAGACGCCGCGCCGATTCGAACGCACGCCGCTGTACCACGAGGACTACGTGCTGGCCATCGGCGACGACCACCGCTTCCACGGCCGCGCCGAGGTGCCGGTGGCCGAGCTGGACCGCGAGCACTACTGCGATCGCATCTACTGCGAGTTCTCCAGCCACATCGAACGCCTGCTGGACGAGCGCGGCGTGACCTTGCAGACGGTGCAGCAATCGGCGCGCGAGGACTGGATCCAGGCCCTGGTGCGCGCCAACGTGGGCGTGGCCTTCATGCCGGAGTCACTCGCGCTGGCCGCGGGGCTGGACCACGTGCGGCTGGTGGACCTGCCGATCGTGCGCGAGGTGGCGCTGCTGCGCGTGGCCGAGCGGCCTTTCAGCGCCGCCCAGCAGGCGGTGGCCGACGCGCTGCGCGTGCACCCCTGGCCCAGCCGCCTGGCGGCGCTGCGGCATCATGCGGGGCCCTCCGACCACCCCGCCCCGCCGCCATGATCCAGCTGCACTACTACCCGGGCAACGCCAACCTCATCCCCCACATCCTGCTGCGCGAACTGGACCTGCCGTTCGAGCTGGTGAAGGTGGACCGCGACCACGGCGCGCACAAGAGCGCCGGCTACCTCGCGCTGAATCCGAACGGCACCATCCCCGTGCTGGTCGACGGCGACCTGGTGCTGTACGAGACCGCGGCGATCTGCCTGCACCTGGCGGACAAGGCCCTGGTCGATGCCGGCTCCGATGGCCGCTCCAATCGGGCATTGGCACCGGCGTTGGGCACGGCCGAACGTGCGCATTTCTACAAGTGGCTGGTGTGGATGACCAACACGCTGCAGGCCATGCTGATCCACTACTTCTACCCCGAGCGCATGGTGGCCGCCGGCAATGCGGAAGGTGCCGAACAGGTGAAGCAGGCCGCGCAGGCCCGCATCGGCGAGCTGCTGGAGCACCTGGAGCGGCAGCTGGCCTCGCACGGCGAGCCCTGGCTGCTGGGCGCGCGCTACACCGCGCTGGACGCCTATGCCTTCGTGCTGTGCCGCTGGACGCGCGGTTTCAGCGGGCCCGCCGCCGCCCCGGCGCGCACGCGGCCGCTGCTGGGCGCCTACCTGCAGCGCATGCTGGCGCGGCCGGCGGTGCAGGCGGCGATCGCGGCCGAGGGGCTGCAGGCGCCGCTGGTCTGAGCCCCAGGGAGGCTCAGCCGTTCAGCGCTGCCGTGTCGTCGTGCCAGACCTTGGCCACGATCATGAAGCGCCCGTCCACGCGCACCCAGTTCAGATGGTCGACGAAGACCTTGTCGTGGATGCGCAGGCGCACCTTGGCCACGGCGGCGTCCTCGCACAGCAGGTCGAGGCTGATCAGCTCGTCCGCGCGCGCTTGGCCGGTGCTGCGCGGCGGGGTGCGCTTCGCGATGATGGCGCGGTAGTCGGCGATGGGCATCGCGGTGAAGCGGCCCTCGCTGGCGTCGAACAGGCTGGACGTGGGGTGGAACACCGCGTCGAACTTGGCCAGGTTGCATTCATACAGCGCGTCGAAGTAGAGCTGCACGGCCTGGGTGACGGATTGGATGATGGGGACGGACATTGGGATTCGCGCTTCGGCAATGAATGAGAAGGCCCGGATTGTTCGCAGCCGCGGCCGCGGCGGCGAGTGGCCGGAATGACACCCACCGGTAACATCGCGACATGCGGCGCCACCTGGTCACCGCACTGGCCTACGACGGCCTGTGCACCTTCGAATTCGGCTGCGTGGTCGAGGTCTTCGGCCTGGCGCGGCCGGAGCTGGAAGGCCCCTGGTACGACTTCGCGGTCTGCGCCATCGAACCCGGGCCGCTGCGGGCCGCCGGCGGGCTGGTGCTGCAGGCGCCTTCCTCGCTCAGCCGGCTCGACCGGGCCGACACCATCATCGTGCCCGGCTGGCGCGATCCCGAGGCGCCCCCGCCGCCCCCGCTGCTGAATAAGCTCCGCGCGGCCCATGCGCGGGGCGCGCGCATCGCCTCCATCTGCTCGGGCGTGTTCGTGCTGGCGGCCAGCGGCCTGCTGGACGGCCGGCGCGCCACCACGCACTGGAAGTTCGCGGACCAGTTGGCGCGCCGCTACCCGCGCATCCGGGTCGATGCCGAGGCCTTGTACGTGGACGAGGGCCGGGTGCTGACCTCGGCCGGCTCGGCGGCGGGGTTGGACCTGATGCTGCACATGGTGCGCTCCGACCACGGGGCCAAGACCGTCAACGCCGTGGCGCGGCGGCTGGTGCTGCCGCCGCACCGCGAAGGCGGCCAGGCGCAGTACGTGCCGCGGCCGGTGCCGGCGGACGAGCGCGGCCGCCTGGCCCGATTGATGGAGTTCGTGCGTCGGCACCCGGCGCGCGCGCACACGCTGGCGACCATGGCGGCGCACGCGGCCATGACGCCGCGCACCCTGCAGCGCCACTTCCAGGACGGCACGGGGCTTTCCCCCGTCGAGTGGCTGATCCGTGAGCGCGTCGGCATCGCCAAAGACCTGCTGGAAGCGCCGAACGCCAGCATGGCCCGGGTGGCCGAGCGCGCCGGCTTCGGCTCGGAAGAGTCGTTCCGCCGGCACTTCAGGCGCGTGGTGGGCGTGAGCCCCAGCGACTACCGGCGCCGGTTCTCCAAGCCACGCGCCGCGGCCTGACCGCACGCCGCGCGCCGGGGCGGTCAGGACCTCACCCTCAAGTTCCCGCGCCGACCGGCCGATTCACCGGTACCGGCCTGTGCCGGCTTCTGGCGCGTTCACCCGCGTCCCCGCGAGGCATTGATGTTCATGGCCGACTCCACCTTCCTCGGCGCCAAGGTCCTGCTGCTGGAGCACGACGCGGTGCAGTACCCCCGCCTGCTCGAGTTCTGCGAGTCGCTGGGCCTGGTGACCGTGCCCTGCGCGGCAGCCGATGCGATGGACGCGCTGTCGCAGCACAAGGACCTGGCCGGCGCGCTGCTGGCCGAAGACCTGCCCTGCGACGGCCCCGCCGACAGCCTGCCGCTGGCCATCAAGCTGCACCGCCAGCGGCCCGAGCTGCCCATCTTCCTGCGCCGCACCAGCGCGCGGCCCCTGAACGCCGACGAGGCCCGCGCCGCCACCCACCCCTGGGCCACCGACGACATCGAGGCCTTGCGCGCCCACATCGACCGCAGCCTGTTCGGCCTGCGCTACCCCACGGTGCTGGTGCACGGCATCCTGGACCTGTCGCTGGAGGCGCTGCGCTCGATGTTCCCGAACGCCCAGGTGGAGGCCGAGCCGCCCTACGTGGTGCACGACCGCATCATCTACGGCCAGGTGTCGACCCTGATCGCGCTGGAATCGACCTGGTGCCGCGGCTACATGATGCTGCAGACCGAGGAAGGCGCGCTGCGCCAGGGCATGGCCCAGGGCATGGGCTACGAAGGCGTGGGCGGCGACCTGGGCTTCCGCGAGCTGAACAACCTGCTGGGCGAAACCACCAACCTGATCTGGGGCGCGTTCAAGAACCGCTACATCCCGCCGCAGGCGTTCGCCAACCAGCAGACGCAGGTGCCCATCGTCATCAACCACGAGCAGAAGTACATCTCCTTCGGCTCGCAGGACCCGCAGCTGTGCATCCGCTACCAGCTGTCCGACCCGCGGCGCCCGCGCCAGCGGCCGCTGGTCATCGTGCAGCGCTTCATCTTCAACCTGCTGTTCGAGGCCGAGGCCTTCACCGAATTCGCACAGCCCGCTTCAGCCGCAGCCGCCACCGGCGAGCTGGAACTCTTCTAGACAAGATCGGAACACCGGCCATGGCCCAGGTACTCGTCGTCGACGACTCCAACACGATGCGGGAGATCGTCTCCACCTTCCTCTCGCAGAACGGCTTCGAGGTGGCGGTCGCCCACGACGGCCGCGACGGCCTGCGCTGCCTGCAGGACGACCCCGGCATCCGCCTGGTGGTGAGCGACATCAACATGCCCAACATGGACGGCCTGACCATGGCCGAGAAGATCCGCAAGGACCTGGGCAACACGGCCGTGCGCATCGTGATGCTGACCACCGAGGACAACGCCGGCATGCGCGCCCGCGGCAAGGACATCGGCATCACCGGCTGGATCGTCAAGCCCTTCCGCGGCGAGGCGGTGCTGGGGCCGTTTCGCAAGTTCTGCGGCATGTGAGTCCTGTGGGGCAGCGGGGCGCGCAGGCCGCGGCAGGCGGCTTGCGCGGAGACCCCGCAGCGGGCTCGCAGTGCGACGCGGTGCACCCACGGTGGGCTGCGCCGACCAAGCGGTCGACGCGTCAGATGCGTGTTAGCTGAATGCCGCGGCTGCGCTAGAGCCGCCCGCTCGCGCGCAGCCCTTCCAGCCGCAACGCGATGGCCTGCTGCTTGTCGCTGATGCGCTGGCGCAGCGCCCGCTGCGCCTCGGGGTCGGTGCAGGCTTCCAGTTCGGATTTCAGCGCCGCCACCTCGCGCATCGCCTCCACCTCGGGCGGCACGATGCCGGCCTCCTTCAAGATCTTGAACGGCAGCCGGAACTCTTCCGGCGTCTCGTCCCAGCCGTCGATCGGCGCGAGCGGCTTGCCGTAGCTGGGGGCCGAGCGCAACTCGCCGCTGCGCTCGCTGTCGCGCAGGCTCTGCGCGATGTGGTCGTCGAGGGTAGGCATGCG
>CBIHPZ010000334.1:0-5089 GCA_966211865.1 uncultured Aquabacterium sp. | reverse complement strand
AGGCATTCACGCGCCTTCACGCGCAGCCGGAAGAGCCGCTGGCGCCAGCGCCCGCCGGCGGCCAGCAGGGCGTGGGTGCCGTCCAGCTGCAGCGCCGCGTCCTCCACCAGTGCGCAGCGGCGGCCGGCGGGCGCGCCGGTCAGCAGGGCGATGGACAGCGCGGGCACGCCGGAAGGCGGGGCTTCCCGGCACCAGGCCAGCAGCCGCTGCTGCACTTCGCGTTCGGCTGGCGGCAAGGCCGCCGGCAAGCCCGGGCCGGCCGGCGGGATGGGGGGCTGCAGCAGCTGCGCGTCATAACGCGCAAGGAACGTGGAGAGCATCGCGGCGCGGAGGGCTGGGGGGCGGCATTGTCGCCCGCGACGACCGCCGCGACGACCGCCCCGACGACCGCCGCGACGCCGCGGCGCTGTGCGCCGGTCGCCGCGGTGACCGCCATGGCCGCCGGCCGCGCCGCGGCCACCTTCGTGGCGCGCGTTGTGTCAGCGCGCCTTCACGTGGCCGCGAATGTCGGCCTCGGTGTACTTGCCGGTGGTGTCGTTGATCAGCGCCGGCGTGCGCACCAGGATGGTCTTGGTCCGCGCGGTGCTGCTCCAGGTGTTGCCGGCCAGCCACTGGTAGTGGCCGATCTTCACGTAGGGCGTCACCTCGGGATAGTTGTAGCCGAAGGGGCCCTGGTGGTTGACGATCTGCACGCCGTCGCGCCACACCTGCAGGTACGGTGCATCGGCCATGTTCGGCGAGATGCGCGCCTTGACGACGAAGTAGCTCCAGCTGTTGGGCGTGACCTCGCCCGTCCAGTGCACGGTGGACGTGGTGGTGGTGGGCGACGGCGGGTAGGCGGCGTTGGCCTTGGAGTCGATCTGCAGCTTGCCGGCCTTCATCGCCAGCGCCAGGAAGGGGCCGACCGGGATCGAGCCGTTGCTCCAGTGCCATTGCATCAGCACCTGTTCGTCCGTGGTGCTGGTCCAGTCCTGGAAGCGCATGCCGAAGGCGAACCACACGTCCTGCTTCACCGGCAGCTTGCCGCCGAAGGAGGGCGAGAAGGTCATCTCGCAGCGCGGGCCGCCGTAGATCAGCGGGTCGCCGGCGTTGGGGCGGAACATCAGCACGCGGCGGCTGGCGTCGTCGGGATCGGCCACCTTGCCGAAGCGCTGCGTGCCCAGGCTGCCGCCCAGGTCGAAGCCCTGCAGGCCGGTCTCGGGGATGTTGATGGCGCCTTGCACCTGGCCCGCGCATTCCATGCCCCACAGCCACCGGTAGCTGCTGAAGAGCTGGTCGGCGCTCACCTGCAGGCGAATGTCGGTGCTGCTCACCGGCTGCACCGGCAGCGCGCCGCCGCTGGTGGTCGTGGTGGTGGAGGTCGTGCTGGTGGTCGCGGTGGTGGGCGTGGTGCCGGCCGTCGTCGTGCCGGTGGGGCCGGTGGCGGTCGTGCTGGTACCGGTGTTGGTGGTGCCGGTCTTGCCGGTGCTGGTGCCCGTCGCGCCGGTGGTGGGCGTGGGTGACGAGACGATGGGCGACGGGGCGGGGGCCGTTGCGACGGCCGGCAGCGGCACGGCGCGGCCGCCGCTGCGCGTGGCGGCCGTGTCGGGCTGCATCGCGGACGCTGCGGCGGGCGCTGAGGTCTGCGTCGCGAGGGTGGCATCCACGTGCTCGGGCTTCGGCGTGCCGGCGCTCGCCACGGGCTTGGCATCGGCCGCCTCGGCACGCAGCGCGGCCTGCGTGTCGGCGTCCATCGCTTCCGGCGCGATGGCGCCTTGGTCGGCGATCAACGGGGCGTTCACCGGGGTGACGGCGGCGGTGGCGGCCTCCGAAGACGGGCTGGCCAGCGCCGCGCTGGCGGTGGCGGTCAGGGGGCTGTCGGTGTCGGAACCGCCGCCGCCGCAGGCTGCGAGCATGGCGGTGGCAGCCAGGGCCAGGGTGGCCCGGACCGGGCGGGAAGAAACGGAAATTCGGGTCAGGCGCTTCATGCGAACTCGGAAAGTCAAGGCACGGGTCCACACGCTTCCGGTCACGGAGGCGGGGTGTTCGGGTGGCTTGACGGGCCGGGTAGCTGGCAGTGCCAGCGTGACGCGCCTGCGTGGCGCCCGCCAATTCGGCACCCCCTGGGCGGCGACTCCAGAGAGCCGCGGAGGTGCACAGGTGGTGACACCTCTCGTTCGGCATTCCGGGGGGTGGACTTGAGCGCGACCGGGCGCCGGAACAGCCTGCGGTGAGCAGCCTTTCACGCTGGCCTTCGAGCCTGCGGGATGGCGGAGGTCGGTCGGCGCGCGGCGGGCTGCGGATGCGGCCGGCCAGACGTGTCAAATGTCCGATCGACGCAAGCGCCCGTGTCCGCGCAGGGGCGGAATCCGCCCGACACGGCGGGTGCAGCCAGGCCGGGCGGTGTCGGACGCTCCGTTGCCCCGAGCAGCCCAGCCGCAACGCCCGGTCGGCGGGGTCAAGCCACGCTCAGCCAGCCGGCGCTCGACCAGCCTGCCGGCGCGGCGGCTTCATTCCTCTGCAGGGGCCTGCCCGCGCGCAGCGCGAACGGCGCGCGCATCCGTCAACCCGCGCGGCACCAGCGGCAGAGCGAGATGGATGGCACTGGTGATGCCGATGGCGGCGGCGCCCAGCGCGGCCAGGGACACGGGCGAGGTGATCCAGCGCAGCAGCGCCGCCGCCACCACCGCCAGGCAGGGGATCAGGGCCGCCAGCGCGGGCAGCGGGGCGACGCCCACCGCCAGCCCGCAGCGGCCGCAGCGCGCACGCGCCGCCGCGCCCAGGGCCAGCTTGCGCCAGGCGCCGAAGGCCTGGAGGCCGCAGTGCGGGCAGGTCAGTGTCATGCCAGCAAGCGGCCGCAGCGGCTCAGCGTCCGCCGAGCGGTCTCGTCCGTCCATTCCGGGGCAGCGCATGCTGTGCTGCCCGCCCACGTGCCGGTTTCCAAGCCGGTGGCCGCGTCATTGGGACGTTTGCATCCGGCGACGGGGGCTGGCGTCGTGGACGGCACGCAGCCCACGCCGTCGGCTTGACGGCGGCCCCCCCGCGCCCAAGCGGTGCGAGATTCCAGGGCGCCTTCAGTCGGCGCGCGCCAGAGGCCGCAGTCGCATGCACAAGCGCCTCAGTTCAACGCCGGCACGCCCAGCACCTGCAGCACCGCATCCACCTGCGCTGCCGATTCCGGCCGCGCCGCACCGCTGGCGGCGAACCAGGGGCGCTGCTGCGTGTCCTGCACCACCCAGGCATCGTCGTCGGCGGTGGCGTTCAGGCGGCTGGCGTCGCCGTCGAACTCGTCCAGCGTGCGGTGCAGGTTGTCGCGCAGCACCGCCAGCTTGTCCGGCGGCATGGCGTTCACCCAGTCGACGAAGCGCTGGCGCTCGGCCGGGTCGGCCACGTCGATGCCCTTGAGTTCGGCGTAGCGGGCCAGGATGGGCACCGGGCTCACGCCGTCGCCGGTCTGGTCGCACAGGGCGCGCGCCGCGCTTTCGCTGAAGCCGGCGTGCTGCAGGAAGCGCATCGAGAGGCCGCCGTCGCTGCCCGGCTCGTGCTTGTTGGCTTCCTTGATGCCGTTCCAGACCGCCAGGCCCACCACCGAGACCACCACCAGCCCGATGCCGATGGGGCCGGCCAGGCTGCCGGAGCCGAAGGCCGCCAGCAGGCCGCCACCGGCGCCGACGCCGTAGAGCACGCCGCTGGGGATGTCGCCCTTGGCGAACGAGTCGGCGGCGGTCCACACGTCCATCGCGGCGCTGACGACGCCGAGGAACTTGCTGGCCGCGCTGCCGCCGAGCCGGCCGAGCAGCGATTCGGAATCGGCCTTGGTGAGTCCAGCCAGCAGTTCGGCACCTTTCTGGCCCAGGCCGGCCGAGTCGACCAGCACGCGCAGGTTGTTGCGCAGCGAGGGGTCGAGGCCGGCGCGCTCGATGGAGGCCAGCACGCCCACACCGGCCAGCGCCAGGCCGGCACCGCGCAGGAGCTGGCCGGCCGCGGTGGTCTTGTCCAGCCCCTTGATGCCGCCCAGCGCGTCGTCGAAGTCCTTCAACCGCTTGGCGGCTTCCTCGGCCGTCTCGCCGGCCACCGGCATCGTGGCCTTGAGCTTGTCGAGCGCCTCGTCCAGCGCGTCTTCCGACACGCCCCAGGCGCGCGCCAGCTGCGGGCTCCGCAGGCTGTCGATGGCGGCGGCGGCGCGCTGCACGCTGGCCGCGTCGGCGGGGTCGAACTCGCCCACGCGCGCCAGCAGGGTGGACTGCACATGCGCCGTCGCCACCTCGCCCGCCAGCCGGCGCGCCTGGTCGGTGAGCTTGGCGTTGGATGCGAAGCCGGTGCTGGTGAAGAAGCCCAGCAGCTGCTGGCCGGCCGCGCCGGCGGTCAGGCTGGGGTCGCCCTGCAGCGCCGTGGTGATGGCCAACTGGGCGTTGGTGTCGTTCAGCGTGTCGGCGATGGCCTGGTCCACGCGCCCACGCTCGCCGCTCAGTTCAGGCGGCAGGGACTGCAGCGCCTGCACCTGCGCCAGCAGCGCGGCGCCGTCGTTGGCCAGCTGCTGCTTCAGCTCCTCCGCCTTCTGCTGCCAGGCGCTGCCTTTCTCGGCGGTGTAGTCGGCGATGGCCTGGTCCAGCTGCTCGGGCGTCATCGCGCCGCCGTGGCTCTTCACCAGCCACGCCAGCTCGGCCATGTGCTGGCCGTAGGCCTTCGTGTGCTCGGCCACGCGCTCGCGGTGGATGTCCATGCCGGCGTACACGGTGTCCATCACCATGTCGGCGCTCACGCCGGGCTGGCGCGCGATGGCCAGCGCATAGGCCGGGCTGGCGCCGTTGGCGATGGCGTTGACGATGCCGTTGCGGTCCCAGATCTGCAGGCCGACATAACGCTCCAGTTGAGCGTCACCCGCTGGCGTGCCGGCGACGCGGCCCAGCGCATGGGTCAGGTGTTCGACCGAGCCCTGGCCGAAGGGCAGGGTGCCGTACCGGTCCGGGTAGTCGGCGATCGCCTGCTCGATGCCGGGGTGCGCGGCCGCAAGCACGCGCGCGCCGAACTCCGGGCTGGCGGCGGCGGTCAGGCGGTCCAGCCGCTCCATGGTGCGCAGGCCGGCCGCCTGCGGCATCAGGTCGTCGGG
>CBIHPZ010000333.1:0-5126 GCA_966211865.1 uncultured Aquabacterium sp. | reverse complement strand
CTTCACGCTGTCCGCCGGACAAAGCGGGCCATTGCTGGGCAACGACACGGTCGGCGGCGCAGCTGCCGCAGCAGGGGCGGGCGGCAACGTCGTCTTCTCGCTCGCCACCAGCCCGCTGCCCGCGGGCTTCACCGTGGCCGATGGGGTGGTCACCGTGGGCGCCACCGCCGTGCCTGGCATGTACACCCTGGCCTACGGCATCTGCCGGGCGGACAACCCCAGCCAGTGCGCCCAAGCCCATGCCACGATCACGGTGCCCGTGCCGCCCATCGTCGCGGTGGCGGACACCGCCCACCTGGCGCGCGGCGGCAGTGCCGACCTGTTGGCCAACGACACGCTCGGCGGCGTGCCCGCCACGGCAGCCACCGTCACCGTGACCCCGACCACCAGCCCGATGCCGGCCGGCATCACCCTGTCCGCGGCCGGCGTGCTGGCCGTGGACAGCATGGCGGCCGCCGGCAACAGCCTCGTCAACTACCGCATCTGCCAGACGGTGGCGCCCACCAACTGCGCCAGCGCCGCAGCCAACGTCACGGTGACGGCGGCCGGCACGGTCACCGGCCGCGCCATCGACGCGGCCACCGCCCAGGGCGTGGCCGGCGTGCGGGTCAGCATCGGCGGGCTGGGCACCACCACCGACGCCACCGGCGCCTTCCGGCTCGACGGCGTGGCCACCGGCAGCCGCCTGTCGGTGGTCTTCAGTTCCGACACGCATGCCGAATCCGCGCGCATCGCCACGCTCAATGGCAGCGGTGCTGCCGACGTGCAGGCGCGCCTGGTGCGCATCGGCACCACCGCCAGCGTGGCCGCCGCCACCGGCGGCACGGTCACGCTGGCCGGCAGCCCCGCGCGCGTGGTGCTGGCCCCGGCCAGCGTCCAGCGCGCCGACGGCTCGGTGCCCAACGGCAACATCACCGTGCGCCTGACCCCCATCGCCCCGGCCAGCGACAGCGCCGTGATGCCCGGCGACTTCACCACCCTGGTCAACGGCAGCAGCACACCCATCGAGAGCTTCGGCGCCCTGGAAGTCAGGCTCACGGACGGCGCCGGCAGCGCGCTGAACCTGCGCCCGGGCCAGACCGCTTCGCTGCGCATCCCGCTGTCGTCGCGCGCCAGCTCACCCCCGGCAACCATCCCGCTGTTCCACTTCGACAGCGCGGCGGGCCGCTGGGTGCAGGAAGGCACGGCCACCCTGGCCGGCACCGGTGCCGACCGCTACTACGAGGGCACGGTCACGCACTTCACGGTCTGGAACGCCGACCAGGTGATGGACACCGTGCGGGTCAGCGGCTGCGTCGCTGACGCGCAAGGTGTGCGTGTGGCCGGTGCGATGGTCGCGAGCGACGGCATCGACTACTCCGGCACCAGCAGCACCACCACCGACGCCAACGGCAACTTCAGCATTCCGATCCGCCTGAACAGCACCGCGACGCTGGTCGGCCTGTCGAACGGACTGCTGTCGAACACGCTCAGCGCTGGCCCGTACACGACCGACACCGCACTGCCGCAATGCCTGGCATTGGGCCAGACGGGTGCGGGCATCACGATGAAGCTGACCTGGGGCGCGGCGCCCTACGACCTCGATTCACACCTCTACACGCCCAGTGGCGCCCACGTGTACTTCAGCAGCAAGGGCAGGCTGCTGGCCGATCCCTTCGCCAACCTGGACGTGGACGACACCAGCAGCTTCGGTCCCGAGGTGATCACGCTCACCCGCCTGATGGTGGGCACCTACAAGTACCACGTCCACAACTATTCGGGCTTCTCGTCCGGCTCGTTCACCAATGCCTCGGCACGCGTCGAATTGAACGTGCCCGGCCGCGCTTCCGAGTTGTTCACGCCGCCGGCCGTGCCGGAGCCCAGCAGCACACGCGTGTGGACCTTGTTCGAACTGGACGTCGACCCGCAATGCAACGTCACCGTGCGCCGCGTGCCGGGCTTCTCGGCCAACGCGCCGGCCCTGCCGGCCGCGTCCACGCCGCAGTTCTGCACGCGGCCTTGAACTGCAGACCGTCATGAAGCGCCACCTCGCTGTGCTGGCCGCATCGAGGTGAGGCGCAGCACCTGCGTTACGCCGGAGGGCCTGTCGGAACGACAGCCGGTGAATCCGGGGGCCATTGCTTCTGGTGCCGAATGACGCTTGCGTTCACGCCACCACCGCCAGGATCACGTCCGAAGCCTTGACCAGCGCCGTGGCGGGCACGCCCGGCGCCAGGCCCAGCTCGTGCACGGCCGCCTGCGTGATCACCGCGACGATGGCCACGCCGTCCGCGGTCTCGATCACCACCTCGGCATTCACCGCGCCCGGCGCCACCGAACGCACGGTGCCGTGCAGCTGGTTGCGGGCCGACAGCTTCGCGTCCTGCAGGTCGACCGCCACCAGCACGGCCGAGGCCTTGACCATCGCCACCACGGTCTGCTGCAGCCGCAGGCCCAGGGCCTGCGTGCTCTCGCGGGTGACGATGGCGGCCAGGCGCGTGCCGCCGGCCAGGGCCAGTTCCACCTCGTCGTTGACCGCCCCGGCGCGCACGGCGCTGACGGTGCCCACCCACTGGTTGCGGGCGCTGGTCTTCATGTTCACCACCTTCAGCAGCGAGAACTCGTGGTCGAGGTCCATGCTGCCGGCGTCCAGCAGCTTCAGGAAACGGTGGTGCACGGCTTCCACGGCCTCGAAGCGTTCGACCAGCCGGCGCCCATGCTCGGTCAGCCGCGTGAAGCCGCCGCCGCGGCCGCCGGTGCTGCGCTCGACCAACGGCGTGCCGGACAACGCATTCATCGCGTCGATGGCGTCCCACGCGCCCTTGTAGCTCATGCCGAAGGCCTTTGCGGCCTGGGTGATGGAGCCCTGCTCGGCCACCGCCCGCAGCAGGCCCATGCGGCCGGGGCCGCCCAGGCTCTGGTCGCCCACCGCCATCCACAGCAGGCCCTTCAGCTCGAGGCGCTGCTTCTTGCCGCGGCGTGTCCGGGTCGGCATGGCGCGCGCCCTCAGTCCGCCGGGTCGGCCGGCGGCGCCGGCTGCTCGACCACGCGGCCTGCCTCCAGGTGCACCACCTGCTCGGCCAGCGCCGCCACGTCGTCGTCGTCGTGGGTGATCAGCAGCATCGGCAGCCGCAGTTCGGCCAGCAGCTCGCGCAGCTCGGCGCGCAGCTTCTCGCGCAGGCCCTTGTCCAGGGCCGCGAAAGGCTCGTCCAGCAGCAGTGCCGTGGGCTCGGTCACCAGCGCACGCGCCAGCGCCGTGCGCTGGCGCTGGCCGCCGGACAGCTGATGCGGATAGTGAGCGGCCACGGCCTCGAGGTGGAAGGCCTCGATCCAGCGCTCGGCGCGCGGGTCCTTCACCTGCCGGCCGGGGTTGAACAGGCCCTGGTGCGCGGCGAAGGCGATGTTCTGGCGCACGGTGAGGTGCGGGAACAGCGCGTAGTCCTGGAACATGCAGGCCAGGCGGCGCTGCTGCGGCGACAGGGCGATGCGCGCCTCGCTGTCGCACAGCACGCGGCCGGCCACCACAACGCGGCCGGCGTCGGCGCGGGTGATGCCGGCGATCATGCGCAGCGTCTGCGTCTTGCCGGCGCCGGACGGGCCGCGCAGCACCACCCGCTGTGCCTCACTCGCAAAGCACACGTCCAGCGCAAAGCGCGCGTGGCCGTGGCGCAGCTGCTTGTGCAGGGCGATGTCCCAGTTCATGGCTTGCCGCCGCGGCTTCATCAGCCTCGCGCCGCCACGCGCCCCGGCGCCAGCCGCCCGGCGGCCAGCAGCACCGCAATGCAGGTGATCGAGGTGATCGCCACGAGGAAGTTGGCGGTGTCGTCCTGCCCCGCCTGCACCGCCTCGTAGACCGCGATCGACAGCGTCTGGGTCTTGCCGGCGATGCTGCCCGCCACCATCAGCGTGGCGCCGAATTCGCCCATGGCCCTCGCGAAGGACAGCAGCAGCCCGGCCAGGATGCCGCGCCAGGCCAGCGGCAGCGAGACGCGGAAGAACACCGCCCATTCGCCGACGCCCAGCGTGCGCGCCGCGTCTTCCAGTTGTGGCTCCACCACCTCGAAGGCCGCGCGCGCGGCCTTGAACACCAGCGGAAAGGCCACCACCGTGGCCGCGATGACCGCCGCCTGCCAGGTGAAGATGAGCCGGATGCCGAAGTGCTGCAGCAGCCAGGCGCCGACCGGGCCCTGGCTGCCGATCAGCACCAGCAGGTAGTAGCCCAGCACCGTGGGCGGCATCACCATCGGCAGGGTCAGCACCGCGTCCACCAGGTCGCGCCCGGGAAAGCGCCCGTGCGCCATGGCATAGCCCACGCCCACGCCCAGCAGCAGGTTGATGGCCGTGGCCCAGCCCGCCACCTTCAGCGTCAGCGACAGTGCGATCCAGGCCTCGCCCATGGCAGGTGCCGGCCCCGGTCAGGGCTTGCCGAAGCCGTGGCGGGCGAACACCGCCTGGGCCTGGGGCGACCCCAGGAACTCGACGAAGCGACGCGCCTGTTGGGCGTTAGGCGCCCCGGCCAGCGGCGCGGCCGGGTACAGCACGGGCCGGGGCGTGGGCACGGCCAGCGCCACCTTCACCTTGTGCGGCATCAGGGCCGCATCGGTGGCGTAGACGAAGCCGGCGTCCACCTCGGCCCGCGCCACGTAGTCCAGCGCCTGGCGCACGTTGCTGGCGCCGATCATCTTGGGCTCGATGGCGGCCCACACCCTGGCCGCCTCCAGCACCGCCTTGGTGTAGCGCCCCACCGGCACGCTGGCGGGCAGGCCGATGGCGATGCGCGCGTAAGCCGGCTGCGCCAGGTCCGCCAGCGCCTTGGGCGCCGCCGTGGCGCTGGCGGGCACGATCACGACCAGGGCGTTCGAGACGACGTTGCGCCGCTGCGCCTCCTTCACCAGCCCTTGGGACTGCGCCTGGTCCATCGTCTCCTGGTCGGCGCTCGCGAAAACGTCTGCGGGCGCGCCCTTGGCGATCTGCTGCAGCAGCGCGCCCGAGGCGCCGAAGTTGTACTGGACCTTGGTGCCGGGGTTGTCCGCCTCGAACAGCGGCGCCAGCTCGCGCAAGGCGTTGCTGAGGCTGGAAGCGGCGGACACCGTGAGCTCGGCCGCCTGGGCGGCCAGGCCCAGCGTGGAGGCCAGAACGAGCGCGAG
>CBIHPZ010000332.1:0-5136 GCA_966211865.1 uncultured Aquabacterium sp. | reverse complement strand
GCCGTGCCGGCGATGGCCAGGAACTTCATCAACGCCGGCGCGGCCACCAGCAGCACCGCGCCCAGCCTGCGCTGCAGCGCGCCGGCGCGGCGGCTGAGCCACAGGCCCACGTCGTCCATCTTCACGATGCCGGCCACCAGACCGTAGACGCCGACCGTCATCAGCACCGCGATGCCGGCCAGCACGATGGCCTTGGTGGCCAGCGGCTTGTCGGCCACGGTGCCCAGCGTGATGACGATGATTTCGGCCGATAGGATGAAATCGGTGCGCACCGCGCCTTTGATCTTGTCGCGCTCGAAAGCGACCATGTCGGTGGCCGGATCGGCCAGCGCCTTGCTCAGCTCGGAATGGTGCGCGTCGTCCTCGGCCTGGCTGTGCAGGAACTTGTGCGCCAGCTTCTCGAAGCCTTCGAAGCACAGGAACAGGCCGCCCACCATCAGCAGCGGCACGATGGCCCAGGGGGCGAACACGCTGATGACCAGCGCCACCGGCACCAGGATGGCCTTGTTCAGCAGCGAGCCCAGCGCCACCTTCCACACCACCGGCAGTTCGCGGTCGGCGCGGATGCCGGCCACCTGCTCGGCGTTCAGCGCCAGGTCGTCGCCCAGCACGCCGGCGGTCTTCTTGGCCGCCACCTTGGTCATCACCGCCACGTCGTCGAGCACGAGCGTGATGTCGTCAAGCAGGGCAAGCAGGCTGGCGGCGGCCATGGGGGTCCTTCCGGGGCGAGGGGTTGAAACGGCAGGCGATGGTACGTGGGGACGGTTTCAGCCGCGTAGCGTCCGCGCGGGATGCGCAACGGATGCGTTGCGGACGCCGGCGGCCGCGGGAAGCGCGCAACGGCCGAGGCCGCGGCTGCGCGGCATCACTCAGCCGGCGCTGCCAACGGACCGCGGTGCGCTGCGCGAAGGCGCGCGTCAACCCACGGGCTCGACGGTCACCGCCACGCGCGGCGGCGTGCTGCCGCCGCCGCGGATCACGCCACGCAGTGGCGCCACGTCCGCATAGTCGCGGCCAAAGGCCAGGGTGACATGGTCGGTGCCGGCGTGGATGTCGTTGGTCGGGTCCAGCGCGATCCAGCCGTTCAGCGGGCACCACACCGCCACCCAGGCGTGCGACGCATCGGCCCCCACCAGCCTTGGCTGCCCCGGCGGCGGCTTGGTCAGCAGGTAGCCGCTGACGTAGCGCGCGGCCAGCCCGCGCGCACGCCAGGCGCCGATCATGATGTGCGCGAAGTCCTGGCACACGCCGCGGCCCTGCGCCAGCGCCTGCAACGCGTCGGTGGCCACGTCCGTGCTGTTCGATTGATAGCGCATGCGTTCGTGCACGCGGTGCATCAGCGCCTCGGCCACGTCCAGCAGCGGCCGGCCGGGCTCGAACAGGCCTTCGCCGAACTGCAGCAGCAGCGGGTGCGCCGGCGCAAAGGTGGAACCCAGCACGAACTCCACCGCGTCCGGCTGCGTGCCGCCGGCGCGGTAGCGCAGCGCCTGCGCCACCTCGTCCCACGGCGGGCTGGCCGCGGTGTCGGGTGGCGGCGCCTCGATCGCGCGCACGCGGAAGGTGGAGACCACCGACAGGTGCTCATGCACCGTCGCGTGGTTGAAGCCGTGGCGCCAGTTGCCGAAGGCGTCGCGGCTTTCCTGCACCGCGCCGCGGCCGCCTTCCGGCTCGGGGTCGATGGCCAGCTGCCAGTCCAGCACCTGCTGCTGCTCGGTGTCGCGCGGGCGCAGGTGGGCGCTGTGGTGCGCCACCTCCACCGGGTCGTCGTAGTCGTAGTGCGTCTCGTGGCGCACGGCGAGGACACGGCTCATCCACCGCCCTCCCGCATGGCACGACAGCCGGACAGCCCGGGGCGGGCGTCCCGCGGCGACCGGATGCCAATCACAGCCACACGCTCCTTTCATGCGTTACCACGTGCACGAAGAGCTGCCGGTCGATCTCGTCGGACAGGGTGCGCGCGGCCTCGCTGCAGGTGCCCAGCGCGTCGATCAGCGCGCTGTGGCGGCCGGCGGCATCGGGCGCGGCCATGGCTTCCAGGCCCCAGGCCTCGGGCGTCGGCAGCGCGGACGTCACGCGTTCCACCCAGGCCGGTTCCTGGCGCGCCAGCTTGCGCAAGCGGTCGCGCAGGGTGCGCGCCACCCAGGCCAGCGAACGCGGGTTGTCGGTGTCGAAGACCAGCAGGTGCAGCAGCGGCAGCACTTCGCGCCGGGCCTGGAACTGGGCGCGGTAGGTGATGATGCTGTCGAAGAGGCCCAGCACCACGCCGAAGCCGTCGTCCGCCTCGTGCACGCCGTGCTCGAAGGCACAGGCCAGCGCGTGCGACAGCATGTCCAGCCGCTCGATCTGCCGGCCGACCGAGAGCAGGCGCCAGCCGTCGTCGCGGGTCATGCGGTCGGTCTGCGCGCCGGTGATGGCGGCCAGGTGCGTGGTGGCGCGGGCCAGCACGCCCAGGACGTCGGGCGCGGTGGCGTGCCCCTCGGCCTCGTCCAGCACCGCGGCCAGGTGGTGCTCGAAATGGTCGCCCACCTCGTGGATCAGCTTCCAGTGCTCGGGCGACAGGCGCTCGCGCAGCGCCTTGGCGCAGCCGCGCAGCGCGCGCAGGTTGTAGGCCACGCTGGTGAGCTCGCTGGCGGCGCCCAGGCCATGCACCAGCGCCCGTTCGAAGAGGCGCATCGACTGCTGCGGCGTCGGCACGCCGGCGGGCACCAGGCCGTGGCGGCGGGCCAGCGCGTCCAGCATCTGCAGCACGGGCTCGCTGGACTCGGGCAGCGCTTCCAGCATCACGCGGGACAGGCGGGCGCAGTTCTCGGCCCGTTCGGTGTAGCGGCCGAGCCAGAACAGGTTCTCGGCCGCGCGGCTGCTGACGGTGCGGTGCCAGCCCTGCAGCTCGGCCGCCGACAAGGCCTTGGGCAGCAGCGACATGCTGTCCACCGCGCCGCGCGCGATGACCCAGGTGTCCACCGTGGCGGCGCCGCGCTGCATCGACAGCAGCGGGTCGTGCATGGCCTCGTCGCGGCCGGCCACGCGGGTCAGCGCACCCGGCAGCACGCGCCAGCCGCCATTGCCGTCGGCCAGCGCGTAGACGCGCATCACCGCCGCCCGCGGCCACAGCTGGCCGTCGGCCCAGACCGGGGTTTCCGACGGGCGCTGCGGTGCCAGCAGCGTGTAGGCCGCGGGATCGGCGTCGATGCGGGCCACCAGCGCGTCGCGCGCCGCTTCGCCCAGCTGCGAAACCACCTGCGCGGAGATGCCGCTCATCGGAAAAGTCGGCGCGACCAGGAACTGGTCCAGCTTCTCGCGCTGCTCGGCCCACACCGCTTCCTCGCCGCACCACCAGGTGGTGGGCGCCGGCAGCAGCAGGTCCTCGCCCAGCAGGCGCTGCGCCACGGCCGGCCAGAACGCGGTGAGGCCGGGGCTTTCGAGGAAGCCGGCGCCGGGCGCGTTGGCCATCACCAGCTCGCCGGCGCGCAGGCACTGCAGCAGGCCGGGAACGCCTAACGCGGAATCGGAGCGCAACTCCAGCGGGTCGAGGAACTCGTCGTCGACGCGCCGCAGCAGCACGTGCACGCGCTCCAGGCCGTGCAAGGTCTTCAGGTACAGGCGCGTGCCGCGCACGGTGAGGTCCGATCCCTCGACCAGGGTCACGCCCAGGTAGCGGGCCAGGAACACCTGCTCGAAGTAGGTTTCGTTCAGCGGCCCGGGGGTCAGCAGCACGATGCGCGAACGCTCGCCGGCCGGGCTGGCGCGCATCAGGCCATCGAGCAGCGAGCGGAAGCTGGAGGCCAGGCGCTGCACGCGCAGATCGAAGAACTGGTCGTGGAACTGCGGCGCGATGATGAGCCGGTTCTCCAGCAGGTAGCCCAGGCCCGAGGGCGCCTGCAGCCGCTGCGCCAGCACGCTGAAGCCGCCATCGGGCGTGCGCACCAGGTCGAAGGCGGCGATGTGCAGGTGCGTGCCGCCGCGCGGCCACAGGCCGTGCACCGGGCGCAGGTACTGCGGGTGCGCGAACACCAGCGACGGCGGCAGCAGCGCGTCGCGCAGCAGGGTCTGCGGGCCGTAGATGTCGGCCAGCGCCAGTTCCAGCAGCCTGGCGCGCTGCTGCACGCCGCGTTCGATGGCGGCCCAGTCGCTGGCGTTGACGATGAAGGGCAGCAGCTCCAGCGGCCACGGACGGTCGGCCTCGCCGCGTTCGGCATAGATGTTGTAGGTGGCGCCGTCTTCACGGACGCGCTGCTGCACGCGCAGCTGGCGCGAGCGCAGGTCGGCCCAGCCGTCATGCCCCAGGCTGGCGAAGAACTGGCGCCACAGCGCGGAGACCTCACCCGCCGGGGCCGGCGCGCCGGGCGACAGCGCGGCCCTCAGCTCGTCGAACTGCCCCGGCGTGCCCCGGTGCGCGACAGCGGCTGCCACCGCGGCCGCGTCCGGCATGTCGTCGTCTTCGAGCAGGCTGCTTTGCATGGATCGTGAATCATGCCCCGGGATGGCTGGCGCGGGATCGTCCAATGCGCCCCGATCCTCAGCCGAAGGCTTGCCGGCGTGACCGGCGCCACGCCCCGCCGCGGCTACAGTCGCCCGCGTGCCGCGCCAAGGCACGACAAGCACCACGACCACGAGGGAGCGACGCATGCGAAGACTGACCTGGGCCGCGATCGGCCTGCTGGCGGCCAGCACCAGCTGGGGCCAGGCCACGGACACCCTGAACGCCTGGACCGCCGAGACCAACAGCGGCACCTACGACGGAACGCTCGGCGACCGCTACGCCGGCCCCGGCATCCTCACCATGGGCCGCGTCGGCGCCAAGAAGCAGGTGGTGGTGCCTCCCGGGCGCTGGCTGCTGCTGTCGCTGCAGGACCACCCGGCCGCCAGCGGCGCAGCCGACCTGACGTCGCTGTCCTTCGGCCACTTCAACGGGCGCCAGCTGGCCGCGCTGCTGCGCGTGACGCTGAACAAGAACGTCACCGCCGTGACCGACTGGTCCACGATCGATCCCTGCGCGCGCGACGCCGCTTCGCCGCTGCGCCGCGTGGTGAGCCTGCCGTCCGCGGTGCGGGGCGAATGCCAGCTGGTGCTGTGGCAGCCCGACGCCGGGCTGGACACCGGCGCCGACAGCGCGATGCTGCGCAACAGCCTGGCGAA
>CBIHPZ010000331.1:0-5145 GCA_966211865.1 uncultured Aquabacterium sp. | reverse complement strand
ACGCGGGCGGCCTCGTCAGCGACGACATCATCATCGGCCTGGTGAAGGAACGCATCGCGCAGCCGGACTGCGCCAAGGGCTTCCTGTTCGACGGCTTCCCGCGCACCATCCCGCAGGCAGACGCGATGAGGAACGCCGGCGTGAAGCTGGACCTGGTGCTGGAGATCGACGTGCCGGACGAGGCCATCATCGAACGCATGAGCGGCCGCCTGTTCCACACCGCGTCGGGCCGCAGCTACCACGTGAAGTTCAACCCGCCCAAGACGCCGGGCGTGGACGACCAGACCGGCGAACCGCTGGTGCAGCGCGACGACGACAAGGAAGAAACCGTGCGCAAGCGCCTGGCGGTGTACCAGAGCCAGACTCGGCCGCTGGTCGACTACTACTCGAAGTGGGCGGCCACAGGTGACGCTCAGGCACCACGTTATGCCCGCATTGCCGGCGTCGGCTCGGTCGAGGACATCACGGCCCGCGCGCTGAAGGCGCTGGAAGGCTGAGCATGGAGATTTCCGGCAAGGCATTCATCGTCACCGGCGGCGCCTCCGGCCTGGGTGAAGGCACGGCGCGCATGCTGGTGCGTGAAGGCGGCAAGGTCGTCATCGCCGACTTGCAAGTGGACAAGGGCCAGGCGCTGGCGGCCGAGCTGGGTCCTGCCGCCACCTTCGTGCGCTGCGACGTCAGCCAGGAAGCGGACGGCCGCGCCGCGGTGGCCGCCGCGCAAGGCCTGGGCAAGCTGATGGGCCTGGTGAACTGCGCCGGCATCGCGCCCGCGGTGAAGACCGTGGGCAAGGACGGCGCGCATCCGCTGGACACCTTCACCAAGGTGATCACGATCAACCTGATCGGCAGCTTCAACATGATCCGCCTGGCCGCGGAAGCCATGTGCCGCAACGAGCCGGAATCCACCGGCGAACGCGGCGTGCTGATCAACACCGCCAGTGTGGCGGCCTACGACGGCCAGATCGGCCAGGCGGCCTATGCGGCCTCCAAGGGCGGCGTCGTGGGCATGACGCTGCCCATCGCGCGCGACCTGTCGCGCAACGGCATCCGCGTGATGACCATCGCCCCCGGCATCTTCGGCACGCCGATGCTGTTCTCGATGCCGCAGGAGGTGCAGGACGCTCTGGCCGCAAGCGTGCCCTTCCCCAGCCGCCTGGGCAAGCCCGAGGACTACGCCAAGCTGGTGCAGCAGATCGTCACCAACGACATGCTCAATGGCGAGGTGATCCGGCTGGATGGCGCGATTCGCATGGCGCCGAAGTAACGCGCAAAGGCCGCGGCGCCGTCGAGGCACCTGCCCTGCCGATGCGCCGGCGCCCTCAGCAGGGCCCGGCGCATCGTTCATTTCACGACGTCAGAACTTGTAGGCTGCGCTCAGGTAGACGAAGCGCGCCCGCGGGTCGTACAGCGAGATGTCGTAGCCCGCCTGGAACTGGTTGCTCGTGGGGATGTAGATCGGCGGGTCCTTGTCGAACAGGTTGCGCACGCCCAGTGCCAGCTTCAGGTTGCGGATGCCGGTGTAGCCCACCTGCAGGTCGTACAGCGCCTGGTCCGGCACGCGGTGCGGGTTGCCGTTCAGGTCGTCGCCGTCGCGGTAGCCCTTGTAGAAGTTCTGCGCCAGGGTCAGGCTCCACGGGCCCTGCGTCCAGGTGGCGCTCAGGTAGTGCTTCCAGCGCAGGATCACGCCGTCGTTGTTGGCGTTGGTGCTCAGCACCGGCGTGCCGTCGGCCTCCACCATCGTGCCCACCTTGCGCGAGACGGCACCGCCCGGGCTCGTCTGGTCGAACTGCAGCATGTAGGTGCCCGACAGCGCCAGGTCCAGCCGGCCCGGGCCGATCTTCTGGCGGAAGTTGGCGTCCAGGTCGATGCCGCGCACCTTGGCACGGCCCACGTTCTGCAGCGTCTGCACGATGGACTCGATGTCGTTCGAGCCCGGCGTCAAGGTCACCAGCCCGGCGAACACCGGGTCGCCCGCGCGGTAGCGCGAGACCACCTCCTGCGCCGACGGCAGCGAGATGATGTCCTCGACCCGGATGTCGAAGTAGTCCACCGCCACCGACAAGGACTGCGTGGGCTGCAGCACGATGCCGATGCTGCGCTGCTTCGATTCCTCGGGCTTCAGCCGCGGGTTGCCGCCGGTGAGCGAGTTCACCTGCAGGTCGGTCTGGCCGGTGGCGGGGTCGTTGAACTGCTCGGACGAGCCCAGCGTCTGCGGCTGCCACAGGTCCACCAGCGTCGGCGCGCGGAAACCCGTGCCCATGGAGCCGCGCACCAGCACCTCGCGCACCGGCTGGTAGCGCAGCGAGGCCTTGTAGTTGGTGGACGCGCCGACGTCGTTGTAGTCGTCGCGCCGCACCGCCACGTTGGCGTCCAGGCCCTTCAGCACGGGCGCATTGAGTTCGCCGAACACCGAGGTGATCTTGCGATCGCGGTTCACCGGCGGCGTGGCGCCGCCCAGGCCGGCGATGTCGCCCGTTTCCAGCGCCGGGCTCGGCCGGGTGACGAACTCTTCCTTGCGGTGCTGCAGCCCGGTGGCGTACTGCAGCGGGCCGGCCGGCAGGCTGGCCAGCTCGCCGCGCAGGATGCCGTCGAAGGTGGTGCTCTTGGACTTGGCGTTCAGCGTGCTGCCGCTGTACTTGGCGCCTGAGGCGTCCAGGGCGGCCTTGAAGGCGTCCGACTGCGTCAGCGACCAGGGGTTGTAGTCGCTGTCCGCCCGGTTCACGACACGGGCAAAGGCCGCCTGCGAGAAGTAGCCGTCCGGCACGGTGCCGGCCACCTTGCTTTGCACCTGCGTGGCGGCCACCTCCCAGTCGTGCGCGCCGAAGTTGCCGCGCAGGCCGCCCGTGGCCCGCTGCTGCTTGTCGGTGTCCTTCTGCACGCGCGGCCCGAAATCGAACACCCGAGCCGTGACCGCGAGCGGCTGGCCGATCAGCGCGCCGAAGCCTTGCCCAGGATGCGCCGCTTCCATGGCCTGCAGATAGCTGCGGGCGATGCCGTAGTTCGGATTCGTCGGCCGGATGATCAGCGCCGGCTCCACGCCCTGCTCGGCGAACAGCGCGTCCGTCACCATGAAGCTGCGGCGCAGCGGGCTGGGCTGGAAGGTCTGCGTCACCACGCTCTTGGCATAGAGCGCGTCGCCAAAGGCTTCCAGGTTGTCGCCCAGCTTGAAGGTGAAGTTGCCGCTGAAGGTGCCCAGTTCGCGCTTGGGCACCAGGCCCACCGCGGTGTTGCTGTCGTAGGTGCAGTACGGCGCGCCGTGGGTGGTCGACGAGGGGTCCAGGTACATGCTGACCTGCTCGCACTGGTTGCTGGCCGCCAGCGGGTTGCCGTAGCCCGTGCCCGGGCTGTTGCCGAAGCCCGGCCGGCGCCCCGGCGTGTTGCCCACCGTGTTCTCGGCATTGGCGTCGTAGGGCCGCCCATTGCCCGGGTTGTAGCCGCCTTCGATGTTGCCCTGACCCGTGGCCGCGGCAATGATGAAGGGCGGCACGTTGCCGGTGCGCGCGAAGTTGCGGTCCTTCGCGAAGAGCGCGGTCTCCTTCTCGACCGAGGCCGACAAGGTGACGTTGAACCGGTCCTTGGCGACGTCGCCGAAGCCCGCCACCACGTGCGCCTTCTGGCTCTTGCCGCCCCCGTCGCGCGTGGGCTGGCCCACGGTGGCGCCCAGTTCGAAGCCGGTGAGGTTCTTGGTCAGGATGAAGTTGACGACGCCCGCCACCGCGTCCGACCCATAGACGCCGGAGGCGCCGTCCTTGAGCACCTCCACCCGGTCGATGGCCGCCAGCGGAATCGCATTGATGTTGACCGAGGCGCCATTGCCGCCGGCGAATGCCGCCAGGCGCCGTCCATTGACCAATACCAGCGTGCGGTCCTCGCCGAGCCCGCGCAAAGAAATCGACGCCTGGCCATAGGTTGAATTGCCTGCGCCAGTGGCGTTGTTGATGCCGCCCTGCCCCGACATCGACGAGATCTGCTGCAGCAGCTGCTCGGTATTGGCCACGCCGGTGCGGCTGATCTCATCGCGCGTTATCACCTGCACCGGCAGCGCGGTTTCGGCGTCGATGCGCTTGATGGACGAGCCGGTGATCTCGACACGCTGCGGCTCCTGCGCCAGGACCTGCGACGCAAAGCCGCCAAGCGCGAGAAGCACGCCCCAGCAGACCGGATTTCGCTTGAACATGAAACCTCCACGAAAGGATTGATCGACGCCCGGCGCGCTCTGGACTTGCAAGCCCGAGAGCACCCTTGACGTGCAGTGCCTGGATTCTTCGTGGGGGCGCAGCCCTCTATCGACTAGGGAATTCGGCAGTGTTGTGAAACTCGGAATGATTTCATTGCCAATACAAAGGCGTTACTTTCGCCTGACAGTAACGAATATGTCACCGATCGACAAAACACCGACATCGCGAAATAGAAAAGCCCCGAGGCTTGCGCCACGGGGCCCGAATGGAGAGGAATCGTCAGGTCAGAAGCGGTAATTCGCGCCCAGATAGACCGTGCGGGCGCGCGGATCGTACTGGTTGATGTCGTATCCGGCCTGGAACTGGTTGCTGACCGGCACGAAGATCGGCGGATCCTTGTCGAACAGGTTCTTGACGCCCAGCGCGATCTTCAGGTTCTTGATGCCGGTGTAGGTGATGTTCAGGTCGAAGAGCGACTGGCCGGGAACGTCATGCCGCTCGCCATCGATCTGCCGGTCGCCGGTGCGGTAGCCCGTGTAGTAGTTCTGGGCCAGCGTGATGCCCCAGGGGCCGGTGGTGTACGTGGCCGACAGGCGATGCTTCCAGCGCAGGATGACACCACCGCTGTCCGCGTCCAGCACCGGGGTGCCGTCTGCTTCCACCAGGGTGCCGACCTTGCGCGAGATCGTCCCGCCCGGGCTGGTCTGGTCGAACCTGATCATGTAGGTGCCCACCAGGCCCACATCCATGCGGCCGCCTGCCAGCGGGAACCGTGCGTTGACGTCCAGGTCGACACCCGCCAGCTTGGCGGAACCGACGTTGGCCAACACGGCACTGGTTCGGTCGACTTCCCCGGCCGGGTTCAAGATCACGAGACCCGCAAAGGCCGGGTCGCCCTGGCGGAAGCGGGACACGATTTCCTGCGTCGAAGGCGCGGTGATCATGTCACGCACGTTCATGCGCCAGT
>CBIHPZ010000330.1:0-5167 GCA_966211865.1 uncultured Aquabacterium sp. | reverse complement strand
AGGCGCTGTCCGATTCATGCCGCCGGCCGTGGTGCCTGAAGCCGATCCCGCCGCCGCATCCGCCAGGCCACGACACCCAATCCGAGCCCGAGCGACGCCCAGGTCGCCGGCTCCGGCACCGCCACCGCGAAGCGGTAGACATCACCGCCCAGCCCCATCACGTACAGGTTGCCGGCGGAGTCTTCGCCGAAGGCGCTGAGCGTGAAGCCGCCAAAGGGCGTGCCCAGTTCGGCCGTGCGGTCGACGAAGCTGCCGGCCGCGCCGCCGCTCTGGCGCAGCGAAAAGATCTTGCCGGAGTTGAAGTCGCCGAAGAAGTAGGTGCCGTCCAGCCCCGCCTCGCCGGTGCCGCGGTAGACGTAGCCGCCGATGATGGTGCCGCCCATGGCGCCGTGGGCGTAGTCGTAGATCGGGTCGATGGCGTTGGCCGGCGCGGGGTCGCCCACGGCGGGGTTGTCGATCGAGCCTTCGCGCGCGCGCCAGCCGTAGTTGCGCCCGCCGGCCGTGCCCGCGGCCTCGAAGTCCAGCTCCTCGCGCAGGCCCTGGCCGACGTCGGCGATGTAGAAGTCGCCGGTGGCCCGGTCGAAGCTGTTGCGGTAGGGGTTGCGCAGCCCGTAGGCCCAGATCTCGTCGTTGCCGGCCACGCCCACGAAGGGGTTGCTGGCGGGGATCGTGTAGCCCCCGTTGGCCTGCGGCGTGATGCGCAGCATCTTGCCCAGGTTGCTCGACAGGTTCTGCGCGTTGTTGTTGGGGTCGTTGCCGCCACCGCCGTCGCCGGTGGCGATGTAGAGGTTGTTGCCGTCGCCCGGCCGGAAGCCGATCCAGCCCGCCTTGTGGTTGGACAGCCCCGCCGGCTGCGCGATGGAAATGATCGTCTTGGCGGACGCGGCATCGGCCGTGTTCGACGCCGCCGAGGGCGCGGTGTACGCCGCGACCACGGTGTTCTTCGTCGCCTTGTCGATGTAGTTGACGTAGAAGCGGCCGTTGGCGGCGAAGTTGGGGTCGAAGGCCAGCCCCAGCAGACCGCGTTCGCCATCGGTGTCCACCTGCGCGCTGATGTCCAGGTAGGTGCTGCGCGCGCCGTTGTCCAGCAGCTGGATGCGCCCCGCCTTCTCGACGATGAACAGGCGCGAATCACCGGCCGGCGAGGCCAGCGCCACCGGTTCGCTGAAGCCGGAGCCGACCAGCGTGGTGTTCAGCGCATGGGCATTCGGCACGGCAGCGGCAAGCGCCAGGCCTGCGGTCAACAGGGCACGCATGTCGGTCTCTCGTTCTCTCGGGTGGCGATGAGAACAAGCGTCTGCTGACGCGCCAAATCCTCGTCGTGTGCAGGCGTCGCGAAGCGTGACGCCGCGTTTCAAGCGCCGCGCTTCGACCGCCGGCCCCGTTGGCCCTTCAGCGCTCGCCCGGCCGGTACGGCTTCATCAGCGCCTGCGGATACGCCGCCCGCCGCGCCACCAGCACCAGCGCGACGATGGCCATGGCGTACGGCAGCATCAGGTACAGCTGGTAGGGCAGCTGCAGGCCGAAGACGCCGCCGCCCTGCTGCTGCAGGCGCAGCTGCAGCGCGTCGAAGAAGGCGAAGAGCAGCGCGCCCAGCAGGGCCTTGCCGGGCCGCCAGGAGGCGAAGACCACCAGCGCCACGCAGACCCAGCCGCGGCCGTTGACCATGTTGAAGTAGAAGGCGTTGAAGGCCGACAGCGTGAGGAAGGCGCCGGCCACGCCCATCAGCGCGGAACCCGCGACGATGGCGCCGGTGCGCAGGCGCCGCACGCCCAGGCCCTGGCCTTCGGCCGACGCCGGGTTCTCGCCCACCATGCGCCAGGCCAGGCCCAGCGGCGTGCGGTACAGCAGCCAGGCGATGACGGGCACCAGGCCCAGGGCCAGCCCGGTCAGCGCGGTCTGCGCATTCAGCACCGGCACGGGCAGCCAGGCCATCGGCGCGAAGGGCTGGATGGTGGGCGGGCTCTCGACCTTGGGGAAGCTGACGCGGTAGGCATAACTGGCGAGTGACGTGGCCAGCAAGGTCAGCCCCAACCCGGACACGTGCTGCGAGAGGTTCAGGCCCACGGTGAGCAGCGCATGCAGCAGGCCCAGCAGCGCGCCGGCCGCGGCGGCCGCCAGCACGCCGCCCCACAGGCCCGCGCCCTGGTACGCCGCCAGCCAGCCGACGAAGGCCCCGGCCACCATGATTCCTTCGATGCCCAGGTTCAGCACGCCGGCGCGTTCGCACAGCAGCACGCCCAGGGTGCCCAGGATCAGCGGCGTGGCGATGCGCAGCACGGCGATCCAGAACGGGGCGGCGGTGAGCAGGTCCAGCAGGTCCATGTCAGTCACGTCCGGTCAGCGGCGGGCATCGACGGGCTTGATTCCGGCGCCATGCGCGGCCGCCGCCCGACAAGCAACGGGCACCGCACCGCACCGCACGGCACCACACCGCAGCGCCACGGGCACGGCCAGGGAACGGCGGTGCACAGCAACAACTGAAGTGAGCGTCCTGTTCTCACGCTAGGCCCTCGCGCGGCGCTCGAACAACACCCACCGGTACTGCGTGAGCAGCGTGGCCACCAGCACCGCGATCAGGCTGACCGCCACGATCACGTCGGCGATGTAGGTGGGCACGCCCACCGCGCGGCTCATGCTGTCGGCACCCACCAGGATGCCGGCGACGAAGACGGCCGCCGCGACCACGCCCAGCGGGTGCAGGCCGGCCAGCATCGCGACGACGATGCCCGAATAGCCGTAGCCGGGCGACATGTCCAAGGTGACGTAGCCGGCGCGGCCCGCCACCTCCACCGCGCCAGCCAGGCCGGCCAGCGCGCCCGACAGCAGCGCCACCAGCACGCCGGTGCGCTGCACGGGCAGCCCTGCAAATGCCGCGGCGCGTGCGTTGGCGCCCACCGCGCGGATGGCAAAGCCCAGCGTGCTGCGCGCCAGCAGGCCCCACAGCAGCAGCGCCAGCACCAGTGCCCACGCCAGGCCCGTGTGGACGCGGCTGCGTTCGATCAGCTTGCCCAACTGCAGCGCGTCCTGGATGGCGACGCTCTGCGGCCAGCCCAGCGCGGTCGGGTCCTTCATCGCGCCATCCAGCAGCGCGGACACGGCCAGCAGCACGATGAAGTTCAGGAGCAGCGTGGTCACCACCTCGTCCACGCCCAGCTTCAGCTTCATCAGCGCCGGGCCCAGCAGCAGCAAGGCACCCACGGCGGCGGCCGCCACCATCATCAGCGGGAACAGCAGCCAGGGCGAGGCCTCGAAGCCCGTGCCGCCGTGCAGGCCGCCGATGGCCACCGCCGCCAGCGCGCCGCCGTAGAGCTGGCCTTCGCCGCCGATGTTGTAGAGCCGGGCGCGGAAGGCCACCGCCGCCGCCAGGCCGGTGAGGATGATGGGCGTGGCGCGGGTCAGCGTCTCGGTCCAGGCGAAGCGGGAGCCGAAGCCACCTTCCAATAACAGCCAATAGGCGCGGCCCACCGGCGCACCGGCCCAGGCCACCAGCAGTGCGCTGATGGCCAGCGTGAAGGCCAGCGCGCCGACGGGCGCGGCCACCAGCATCAGGCGCGAGGGGCTGCTGCGCCGTTCAAGCCGCATGGTGTCCCCCCGGCGCGGCGCCGCCGGCGTGTCCGCGTGTGGTCCCGCTTCCGCTCCCAAGCCCTGCGCCACCCGCGCCGCCACCCGTCTCAGCCGTGCCCGCGGCACCCCCCGCCATGGCCAGGCCGATGGCCTGCAGCGTCCAGCGTGCCGCCGGCCGCGCGGGGCTCAAGGTTCCCTGGTGCATCACCGCGATGCGGTCGGCCAGCGTGAAGATCTCGTCGAGGTCCTCGCTGATCAACAGCAGCGCGGCCCCTGCCGCGCAGGCGTCCAGCAGCTGCTGGTGCACGAACGCGACGGCACCGATGTCCAGGCCCCAGGTGGGCTGGTCGGCGACGATCAGTCGCGACCGCGCTGGACGCGTCTTTTGGCCATCATCACCCACACCACCGCCCATCAGCGCGCGGCCCAGGATCAGCTTCTGCATGTTGCCGCCGGACAGCGCGCGGGTGGGGGTGGCCACGCCGGCGGCCTCGGTGCCGCGCACGTCGAAGCGCTTGACCAGCTTCTCCGCGAAGGCGCGCGCCGCGCCACGCTGCACCAGGCCGCGGCGGGCGAAAGGGGCGTCGGCATGGCGTTCCAGCACCGCGTTCTCCCACAGCGGCAGGTCGCCGATCACGCCCACGGCGTGGCGGTCTTCCGGGATGCGGGCCACGCCGGCGCGCAGCCAGGCGTTCGGTTCAGGCGGCAAGGTGACACCGTTCACCGTCACCTGGCCCGCATCGGGCGCGATGAGGCCGTGCAGCAGCTCCGCCAGCGCCTGCTGGCCGTTGCCGGCCACGCCCGCCACGGCCACCACCTCGCCGGCGCGCAGGTCCAGGCTGACGCGGTCGAGCAGCGGCCGCGCGCCACGCCCCCGCACGGTGACGTCGCGCAGCGAGCACACCACGTCGGGCGCCGCCAGCTGGGTGCGGCGCGCCGGTGGCGGCACGTTGCGGCCCACCATGGCCTGCGCCAGCTGCGCCTTGGTCGCGCCCGCCGCGGGCAGCTGCGCCACGCACCTGCCCCCACGCAGCACCACGATGCGCTGCGCGATCTGCAGCACCTCGTCCAGCTTGTGGCTGATGAAGATCACCGCCAGGCCCTGCGCGACGAGCTGCTTCAGCGTGGCGAAGAGGGCCTGGCTTTCCTGCGGCGTCAGCACCGCGGTGGGCTCGTCCAGGATCAAGAGGCGCGCACCTGCGCGGCGGCCGATGGGCACCAGCACCTTCAGGATCTCGACGCGCTGGCGCTCGCCGACCGAGAGGTCGCCGACGCGGGCATCGGGGTTCACCTGCAGGCCATAGCGGCGCGCCGTTTCCAGGAGCCGCGTGCGGGCCTGCGCGCGGCGGGTGAAGGGCTGCCACAGCGGCTCGGCGCCGATCAGCACGTTGTCCAGCACGCTGAGGTTGTCGGCCAGCGTGAAGTGCTGGTGGACCATGCCGATGCCGGCCTTCAGCGCGGCCTGGGTGTCGCCTGGTGGCAGCGGCTTGCCATCGATCTGGATCTGGCCGGCGTCGGCGCGGTAGTGGCCGAAGAGGATGGACACCAGGGTGCTCTTGCCGGCGCCGTTTTCGCCGAGCAGGGCGAGGACTTCGCCGCG
>CBIHPZ010000329.1:0-5172 GCA_966211865.1 uncultured Aquabacterium sp. | reverse complement strand
GTGTGGTCGGCCGCCAGCCAGGTCTCGCGCGAGTGCTCGATGATGGTCCGCGCCACCTTCACCTCGCGGTAGTCGAAGTCGCGCAGCGTGCCGTCGGCCTCGATGGCGCTGATGCCGATCAGGCCGATGTCGACCTTGAACTGGCGCATGAAGTCGATGGTGGCTTCGCCGATCACGCCGCGGTCGCGGCTGCGCACCAGGCCGCCGGCGACGATCAGCTCGCAGTCGGGGTTGTCGGCCAGGATGAGGGCCACGTTCAGGTTGTTCGTTATCACCCTCAGCCCTTTGCGGCGCACCAGCTCGCGCGCCACCGCTTCGATGGTCGTGCCGATGTTGAGGATCAGCGAGCAGCCGTCCGGAATGCGCGCCGCGATCATCCGCGCGATCGCGGCCTTGCCATCCGCATTCAGGCCCTGGCGCTGGCGGTAGGCGATGTTCTCGGTGGTGGAGCTGATGACGCGCACGCCACCGTGGAAACGCGCCACCAGGCCAGCGTCGGCCATGCGCTGCACGTCGCGCCGCACGGTCTGCAGCGTGACGTTGAGCTTCTCGGCCAGCGCCTCGACGGTGACGTTGCCCAGGGCCTGGACTTCTTCGAGCAGCTGCGCCTGGCGCGGGTTGGGCGTCATGTTCTTCATTGAAAACGGAGGGCGGGCGCGAGCCTAAAACGAACAGAAACGAATCGAGCTAGGGGAAAACCACGGCAGCGGCGCGGCGAAGCGCGGGCTATAAAGAAAAAAAGAAAACGAAAACGAACAAAATCGCGCCTCACCCGAACACGGCGCGAACCGCCCCCACCGCTCCCATGGCCCACCCGACGACCCCCGCCGTTGCTGCCACCGCCTGCCGCCCCGCCGCGCCGCCGGCCACCTGCGACGTGCTCGTCGTGGGCGGTGGCATCAACGGCGTGGGCATTGCGCGCGACCTGGCCGGCCGCGGCCTGAAGGTGCTGCTGGCCGAGCGTGAAGACCTGGCGCAGCACACCAGCAGCGCGTCCACCAAGCTCATCCACGGCGGCCTGCGCTACCTGGAGTACTACGAGTTCTCGCTGGTGCGCAAGGCGCTGGCGGAGCGCGAAGGGCTCTTGCGCGGGGCGCCGCACATCATGCGGCCGCTGCGCATCGTGATGCCGCACGACCCCTCGATGCGGCCGGCCTGGATGCTGCGCGCGGGTCTGTTCCTGTACGACCACCTGGCGCGGCGCGAACTGCTGCCGGGCTCGGCCAGCGTGGACCTGCGGCGCGACGTGACCGGCGGGCCGCTGAAGAAGAGCTACACGAAGGGCTTCGTCTACTCCGACGGCTGGGTCGACGACGCGCGCCTGGTGGCGCTGTGCGCCATCGACGCGGTGGAGCGCGGCGCCACGGTGCTGACGCGCACGGCCGTGACTTCCGCCAAGCGCGGGCACGGCGCCCACAGCGGGTGGTCCGCCATCCTGACCACGGCCGATGGCGTGGACCACGGCGTGCAGGCGCGGGCGCTGGTGAACGCCGCCGGCCCGTGGGCCGAAGCCTTCCTGCGCGACCAGGCGCAGCAGCGCAACGTGAAGTCACTGCGGCTCGTGAAGGGCAGCCACATCGTGGTGCCCAAGCTCTTCGACCACGACCACGCCTACATCTTCCAGAACCCCGACAAGCGCATCATCTTCGTGCAGCCCTACGAAGACGACTTCACGCTGATCGGCACCACCGACATCGAACACAAAGGCGCCATCGGTGCCGCGCGGATTGACGAGGACGAGATCCGGTATCTCTGCGAGCAGTCCAGCCGGTATTTCGAGCGGCCCATCGTGCCGGCCGACGTGGTGTGGAGCTACTCCGGCGTGCGGCCGCTGATCGACGACGAATCGGCCGATGCGGCCGCGGTGACGCGCGACTACCTGCTGGAGCTGGACACCGCCGGCGGCGCGCCGCTCTTGAACGTGTGGGGCGGCAAGCTCACCACCTTTCGATTGTTAGGCGAAGAGGCGGCCGACCTGCTGGCGGGGCCGCTGAAGGCCCCGCGCGGCGCCTGGACCGCGGGCGCGACGATGCCGGGCGGCGACCTGTCCGCCTGGATCGGCGGCCCGCGCACGCGCGCCTCGCGGCCCGACACCGACCTGAAGCTCTTCACGCTGGCCTTGCAGCAGCGCTACCCGCAGGTGGCGCCCTTGGTGCTGAAGCGCTGGGCACGCTTGTACGGCTCACGCGTGGAACTGCTGATGAAAGACGGCGCGGGCCCGGAGGTCGTGCCGGGTGTGTACGAAGCGGAACTGCGCTACCTCGTCGAGCATGAATGGGCTTGCCGCGCCAACGACATCCTGTGGCGCCGCACCAAGCTGGGCCTGCACCTGGACGAGCGGCAGCGCGCCGCCGTCGCCACCTGGTGCGAGGCCCGCATTCCCGAATACGGTCTGGAGAAGTCCTTGTTGGAGAAGTCATGGAGCTGAGGCTCGAAGCCGTGGGCAAGCAGGTGGGCGCCGAGACGCACCTGTACCCGCTGGACCTGGCGCTGCAGCCGCATGCGGTGACGGTGCTGCTGGGCGCGACGCAGGCGGGCAAGACCTCGCTGATGCGGCTGATGGCGGGGCTGGATGCGCCGACCGCGGGCCGCGTCACCGTCGATGGCCGCGACGTCACCGGCGTGCCGGTGCGCGAGCGCAACGTGTCGATGGTCTACCAGCAGTTCATCAACTACCCGTCGATGACGGTGGCCGACAACATCGCCTCGCCCCTGAAGCTGCGTGGGGGTTCGACGCGGGCCGCGATCAACGAGCGGGTGCAGGCGCTGGCGAAGAAGCTGCACATCGAGCCCTTCCTGAAGCGCCTGCCGGCTGAATTGAGCGGCGGCCAGCAGCAGCGCGTGGCCCTGGCCCGTGCGCTGGCCAAGGGTGCGCCACTGATGCTGCTGGACGAGCCGCTGGTGAACCTGGACTACAAGCTGCGCGAGGAATTGCGCGAGGAGTTGTCGGCCTTGTTTGCGACGGGCGATTCCACGGTCGTCTATGCCACCACCGAACCCACCGAGGCGCTGCTGCTGGGCGGCTACACCGCGGTGATGGACGCGGGCGAGGTGCTGCAGTACGGGCCCACGGCCGAGGTCTTCCACAAGCCGAAGTCGATCCGGGTGGCGCGGGCCTTCAGCGATCCGCCGATGAACCTGGTGGAGGCGAAGGCCGCATCGTTGGGCGTGCAATTGAGTTCAGGCCTGCAATTGCAGGTGCCTTTGCATGGGCATTTCGACAACGGGCTGACGGTGGGCGTGCGGGCGAGTGCCTTGCGTGTGGTTCAGCGGCCGGGGGATGTGGCGCTGCCGGGGAAGGTGGACCTCGCGGAGATCTCGGGGTCCGACACCTTCGTGCACGTGGACACGGAGGCGGGTGAGTTGGTGGCGCAATTGACGGGCGTTCACTACTTCGACCTGGGCGCGCCGATCACGCTTTATCTGGACCCCGCGCAGGCCTACGTGTTCGACCCCAAGGGCAACCTGCTGGTGGCGCCGGCGCAGAAGGGAGCCTGACATGGCACGCATTGACCTGGACCTGGCGCATTCCTACAAGCCAGACCCCAAGGAAGACAGCGACTACGCGCTGCTGCCCTTGAAGATGAGCTTCCTCGACGGCGGCGCCTATGCCTTGCTGGGCCCGTCGGGCTGCGGCAAGAGCACGATGCTCAACATCATCTCGGGCCTTGTGGCGCCGTCGCACGGCACGGTGAAGTACGACGGCCGCGACGTCACCAACCTGACGCCGCAGCAGCGCAACATCGCGCAGGTGTTCCAGTTTCCGGTGATCTACGACACGATGACCGTGGCGGAAAACCTCGCGTTCCCGCTGCGCAATCGTGGCGTGCCGCCGGACCGCATCAAGGCGCGCGTGGGACAGATTGCCGAGATGCTCGAAATGAGCGGCCAACTCGACCAGCGCGCCGCCGGTCTCGCGGCGGATGCGAAGCAAAAGATCTCATTGGGCCGCGGACTGGTGCGCGAAGACGTGTCCGCCGTGCTGTTCGACGAACCGCTGACGGTGATCGACCCGCATTTGAAATGGCAGCTGCGCCGCAAGCTCAAGCAGATCCACCATGAATTGAAGCTGACGCTGGTGTACGTCACCCACGACCAGGTGGAAGCGCTGACCTTCGCCGACGAGGTGGTCGTGATGACCCGTGGCCGCGCGGTGCAGATCGGCTCGGCCGACGCGCTGTTCGAGCGGCCCGCGCACCAGTTCGTCGGCCACTTCATCGGCTCGCCCGGCATGAACTTCCTGCCCGCGTCGCTGGTGCAGGGCGGCCCTGCGGCGGCCAAGACGGTCGGCGTGCGGCCCGAGTACGTGACGCTCGCTTCGGCCAATAGCAGTGGCGCGTTGAACGCCACTGTCACCCAGGTGCAAGACATCGGCACCTACTGGCTGTTGAATGCGCGGGTCGGTGACAGCACCGTGCGCGCCCGCCTGAGTCCCGATGCGGCGGTGCCGCGCGCGGGCGAGACCGTGTGGCTGCAGATCGCCGGGCCGCACACCTGCTGGTACGCGGCGGACGAAACGCTGATCGCGGCCGGCCACGGCGAGGAGATGACCGCATGAAACCCGTGAACCAGAAGGCCTGGTGGCTGGTGCTGCCCGTCTTCATCTGCGTCGCCTTCTCGGCCGTGCTGCCGCTGATGACGGTGGTGAACTACTCGGTGCAGGACATCATCTCGCCCGAGCGGCGCGTGTTCGTCGGCACCGAATGGTTCGCCGCGGTGATGCGCGACGAAGAACTGCACGCCGCGCTGCTGCGCCAATTGACCTATTCGATCGCGGTGCTGCTGGTGGAGATTCCGCTGGGCATCCTGCTCGCGCTGTCGATGCCGGCCACCGGCTGGAAATCGTCCGCGGTGCTGGTGATCGTGGCGCTGTCGCTGCTGATCCCGTGGAACGTGGTCGGCACCATCTGGCAGATCTACGGCCGGGCGGACATCGGCCTCCTGGGCGCCGCGCTGCAGAAACTGGGCATCGACTACAGCTACACCGGCAATTCGACCGACGCCTGGATCACCGTGCTGGTGATGGACATCTGGCATTGGACGCCCCTGGTGGCATTGCTGTGCTATGCCGGCTTGCGCTCCATTCCGGATGCGTATTACCAGGCGGCGCGCATCGACGGCGCCAGCAAGCTCGCGGTGTTCCGCTACATCCAGCTGCCCAAGATGCGCGGC
>CBIHPZ010000328.1:0-5184 GCA_966211865.1 uncultured Aquabacterium sp. | reverse complement strand
GGCAGGTCGTTCAGTGCGTTGGCCTGCACCGGCGCGGGTTCCCAAAACGCCGTCGTTGACGGCTCGGGCGGCGGCGCGGTGGTGGCCTGTTCGTGGGCTGTGACCTGTTCCGCGCCGTCTGCAAACGGCTGGTCAAGCTCCGCTTCATGGGGCTCGGACCAGTGCTGGCGCAGTCCCTCGTCGATCCTCATGCTGGTTTCTCCCTGGCGGTACGAACCGGCCCGGAAGTCTGGTGAAGCCGTGCCATGCGCACCAGCCGGGGCCAGCCCCAGCTGGGGCACGCCCCATCATCTTTGGAGGTTATTCACCTCGGGCGCCGACAGGACATGCCAGCACGCCGGAAGCACAGCGCCCGCCGACAGGGCCTGGGCGCCGCTACCGCCGCCGGCTCAGCGTGCTGCCGCCGACGCCGATCACGTCGTCGCCATCGGGAAAGAAGTAGAAGAGGCGCGTGTCGGCGCGGCCGTCGCTGCCGGTCATCGTGATCGTCCATCCGTCCAGCGCATAGCGGGCCGCCGCGCGCCGGTGGCCGGTGGCCGTCGTGTCGCCGGTGGTGGCGGACGCGCTCCCTTGGGCCGTTAGCGTTCCGTCTTTCGCGAAATGCAAGGCGCGCGCGGCGGCCACCACGGGCACGTTCATGCCCGTGGCGCCGACGCCGGACAGGCTGCGGTACTCGCCCTGCAGCGTGGCGCCACGCGGCGCCGGCCGGGCCGCCATCTTCGGCTCGATGCGCTCGGGCTGGGCGCCCGGCTTGTCCGGCTGCAGCACGTAGGCACCGCCCTGCCGCTGCCAGCGGCCGTCGATGCGCGGCCGCGGACCCAGCGCCTCCTTGGCGTCCGTGGTGTAGCGGCCGTCGGCATACAGCACGCGGGCCCGGTAGGCCACGGTGATGGCGCCGCCGTAGCCCATGCCGTGGCCGCGGTGCAGCACCACGGCTTCGATGGGCGGTACGGCGGCCGCCGGTGCCAGCGAAGACAGGCCCGCCAGTCCCGCAGCCACCACCAACGCCGCGGGGTTCATCCCAGCCACCCCATGCGGCCGTAGAGCTCCACCACCCTCTGGTCACCGATCCGCATGCGCTCGCTCAGCGTCACGCTGCCGGCTGCCGGAATCTCGACCACGTAGGCCACGTTGGAGGTGGTGGACTTGTCAATCACCGCCAAGCCGCGGCCGTCGGGCGAGAACAGCGGCGCATCGACGTGCAGGCCGTTGTTGCTTCGCACCAGTTGCCGGTCGGCACCGGTCTGCACGTCGCGCAGCCGCACGATGCCGTCGGCAAGGTAGGCGATGGAGCGGCCGTCGGGCGAGGCGTCGTAGGAGGCCCGCGTGTCCTCGATGGCGAGATTGGGGACCGCGCCCAGGGGCGTTCCCTGGGCACTGAAACGATGCAACGCCAGAGTGCGCGAATTCACGGCGACGAAACCGCCATCGGTGCCGAAGAAGGCCGGGTACACGTAGTCGTCGATCGACGACAGAACCACGCCGTCGCTCCACCGCGCCAGCAGGATCCGATTGACGTAGGTGGTGTCGGTGGCTGAACGGTGGTCGCTCATTCCGAAGAGCAGGCGCGTGCCATCGGGGCTGAGCGAAGCCACGCTGCCCGGCACCGCGAACTCCTTCCTCACTTCGAAGCGGCCTTGCTCGGCGCCCGAACGGTCCGTTGCCACCACGTCCCAGCCCATCTGGCGGGCCTGCAGGAACGTGAAGGAGCCGCCGCCGCGCTGCGCACCGATGCCGGGGTCCGGAAAGGTCTTCCTGCCCGGTTCGATGACGCGTTCGATGCCCGTCGCGAAGGTCCAGGCACCGATCTGGCTGGAGTTGCGGTAGACCAGCGTGCCGGTGGGCACCCAGGCACCGGCCGGCGGGGGCGGCGCGGGCGGAGGTGGGGGCGTGGGTCCGCCGACGGGAGCGGGCGGCGGGGGTGGCGTCGGGCCCCCGGAGGGCGGCGGGGGCGCCGGGCTGGGGTCGCCGCCACCGCCACCGCCGCAGGCGGGCAGCAGGGCGAGCGAGGCAACGCCAGCGGTCGCCATCAGCAGGCGGCGGCGGATCACATCGTTGGATGAGGCTCGTGGGGTCATGGTTGCGTTGCTGCAATGGACAAAGGGGGAGCCACGGGCTCCCCCTTCTGGTTGCAATGCGACGCCGCCAGGCGCCGCACGCCCGGGCCGATCAGCCCTTGCGAACCGTGTTGGCGTTCGCTTCGCCGATCGTCTTGATGGCGTTGGTGAAGGTGTTCATCATCTGGCTGAACTCCTGCGCCTTGGCCTGGTACTCGATCATCTCGGACGGGTTCTCGTTGTTCAGGTTCTTGCCGGCGGACTCCAGCTCCGCGGCCGCCTTGTCGGCGATCTTGCCGAAGGCCGTGGCCAGCGCCACCAGCCAGCCGCCCTTGGTCGTGCCACCGCTGGCGGCGCTGCCGCCGTCGGCCTGGTTCTCGCGCTCCTGCTTCACGTCCTCGACCACCTGCTTGACCAGGTTCTGGACGAACTGCTTCATCTGGTCGCCGAACTGCTCGTTCACCTGCTGCTGCGCGGCCGGGTCGGTGGCCTGCTGGTTGCCGCCCAGGGCCTCCTGCAGTGCCTGCTTCACCGCATCGCCGATGAACTTCGGCAGGCCGGATTCCTGCTGCAGCTGGTTCACCGCGCTGTTGATGGCCTGGCCGACGGCCGAGCCCATCAGGTTGAAGAGCGCGCTCGCCATCTGCAGCGGCGGGAAGAACATGCCCGCCACGTTCAGCAGCGAGCCGAGGATGTTGCCGCCGCCAAAAATGCCACCGATACCGCTCATGGTTCTCTCCTGAGAAGTTTGTCTTCGGGGCCTGGGCCCCGTGGCGCCGCACCGCGCAGCGCTTGAGCCGCATTGAAGGCGAACGGCCGTGTGGAATGAAGCTCGTGCGTGCCATAGCTAGGGTGCGCCACAGCATCAGGCGGGATCGCGCTCGTCCCCCGCGGCGGCGGGTGCGGCGTCGGGGACGGCCACGTCGTGGCGATCGATCACGGTGACCTGGGCCGCGGTGACGCCCAGCAGGTACTCGCGCCCGCGGTAGCGCAGTGCCACCACGCGCTCGCGCGGGCCCAGGGGGGTGCTGCGCAACAGCACGATGCCCTCGCCCGGTCCGCTGCCCGCCGCGCGCTGCTGCAGCCGCTTCAGCCCGCGCAGCGCCACCGAGGCGAGCACCAGCACCAGCAGCAGCGCCAGCGCGGTGCCGCCCAGCTGGGCGGCAAACGACGGCGCGTCGTCAAGCGCAGTCATGGCCGCTCCTTTTGCGCACTTGCGTCAGGTGCTTCCCGACCCGCGTGCCCGCCGCCGGCCTCGCCTTCGTCCAGCCCGTGCGTGCGGCGGTCGGGGTAGCGCGTCAGGTCCAGGCCCGGGGGCGGCCGGCGCCGCGCATCGGGCGACGGGGCGCCGTGGGCCAGTTCGTCGCGCACCTCGCGCGCCCACAGCACCACGTCGGCGATGACGTCGAACAAGTCGGACGGCACCAGTTCCCCCACCTCGCCGCGCGCCAGCAGGTCGCGCGCCAGCGGTATGTTGCGCACCACCGGCACGCCGGCCTCCTCGGCGGCTTCGCGCATGGCGCGCGCGGTCTCGTCCTGGCCCACCGCGGCGATGGTGGGCACGGGGCAGGTCTCGCGGTCATAGGCGATGGCCACGGCCACGTGCGTGGGGTTGACCACCAGCACGTTGGCCTCGCGCGCCGCGGCCGCGGCATGGCGCTGCGACCACTCCTGGTGCACCTGGCGGCGCTGCTGCTTGACGTGCGGGTCGCCTTCGCTGTCCTTCATCTCCTGGCGGATGTCGCGCCGGCTCATGCGCATCTTCTTGAGGAAGCTGTAACGCTGATAGGACGCGTCCAGCAGCGCCAGCAGCACGAAGAGGGCCAGGGTCCACACCAGCACGCGGCGGGTGCCCACGGCCAGCGCGTCGCCCAGGGCCTGCGCGTCGCGCTCCAGCGGCAGCAGGGCCAGCTGCGGCAGCAGCGCGCGCACCGCCAGCCACGCGATGGCCAGCAGGGCCGCCGCCTTCACCACGGCCTTGGCCAGCTCCACCAGCGTGTCCATCGAGAACATGCGCTTGACGCCCTCCACCGGGTTCATGTGCTCCAGCTTCGGGCTGACGCGCTCCAGGGCAAACACCGGGCCCGCCTGCAGGTACTCGGTCAGCACGCCCAGCACCGCCATCGGCACCAGCACCGCGGCGCTGATGCCCAGCAGGGTCATCAAGGCGGCGCGGGCCAGGCGCGGCGCGGCGTTGGCGAAAGGCTCCTGCATCACGGCCACCGACAGGTCCACCAGCGCCATCAGCTGCGAGCCCGCATAACCCAGCGCCATCACGGCCAATGCCAATGCGACGAACAGGGTCACGGTGCTGGTCACGTCGCGGCTCTTGGCGACCTGGCCCTTCTTGCGCGCGTCCTGCAGCTTCTTCGGTGTCGGTTGCTCGGTCTTGTCGCCGCTGTCGTCTTGTTGCGCCATGCGAGTGCCGCTCGTTTCGGAGGTCAGCATGGTGCGGTCGGCCCCAATGCCCCCCTTGCCGGCTTTCGTAACGCCTTATGAATTAGGGGTGGGGCCTTGACTGCAATTTCTCGCGCGCGCACGCGCGCGAAAACCTTATGGCACCCACGGCGCACGATGGAAACGGCCGTTTACAGAGAGTGCCAACCCTGTCACGAGAAGGTCGGCCCTGAACCCCAACACTGCGCACCCAACAGACGCCTAACGCCCCAAGAGGGCGCAACAGCGCGACACAGGAGATTCCATGGTCATCGCGATGTGCCGCCGGTGGTGTGCCGTCACGTGCTTGTCAATCGCAGCAATCGGACAGCCTGCACAGGCGGGTCCGGCCTGCGAAGCGCAGCTGAGCAATGCCCAGCGCCACCGGTTCATGCTCGCCCTGCAGGCGTGCGCCCAGCGCCCGGCGCCCGCCGCCGCGCGCACCGACCACCAGGCCGACGCGCTGGTGGCCACCGACCCGCCGGCCGCGCGGGCGGCGGGCGCGGGGCCGGCGGCGGGCTAGGGGCCCCGGGCGCAGGTCGGCCGCGGGGGGGGGGCGGGGGGGGGGGGGGGCCCGCCCCCGCGCCCCCCCCCCCCCCCCCCGGGGGGTGGGGGGGGGGGGGCGCGCGGGGGGGGGGTGGGGGGGGGGGGCGGGGGGGGGGGCCCCCCACGCCCGCCGGCACGGCGAGCT
>CBIHPZ010000327.1:0-5190 GCA_966211865.1 uncultured Aquabacterium sp. | reverse complement strand
CGGCGGCCGCGGCCTGTCGCTGATCGAGGTGATGGTGGCCCTGGTCATCGGCATGCTGGTGTGCCTGGCCGCGGTCAGCAGCGCCCGCGTGTTCCTGGCCTCGCAGCGCCAGGCGGTGGCGGTGGGGGCCGGCAGCGCCAACGCGGCGTCGGCACTGGCCTCGATCAAGAACGACATCGCCAACGGCGGCCTGGGCTTCTTCGGCGACACGGCCTACCTGTGCGCCCGGCTGAACCTGGGCCTGGGCCAGAAGCTGGTGGCCGACGGCGCCGACTTCGCCCCCGTGATGGCCACCCGCACCGGCGCCAACGACGTGCTGGACGTGGTGTACGGCAACCAGGTGGCCGCCGGCGCCACGGTGCGGCTGGCCTCGGCCACCGACGGCACCCAGGTCGCGCTGAAGACGCTGCTGCCGGTCAACCCCGGCCAGGCGGTGCTCATCGCGCCGGCCAGCACCGGACTGCCCTGCACCGTGCGTTCGGTCACCGCCAGCACGCTGCCCACGGTGGAGGCGCGGCAGACGCTCACTTTCGGTGGCAGCGGCACCCACAACCAGGCCGGCTTCACCGACCTGCCGGCCTATGGCGAGAACGCCCGCGTCACCCTGCTGGGCCGGCTGAGCTGGAACCGCTACGCGCTGGACGGCACCGACCTGAAGCTGACCCGCGTGATCGACGGCGGCAGCGCCGTGCTGTTGCGCAATGTGATCGGCCTGCGGGTGGAATACGGCACCGCCGCCGCGGTGCCCGGCAGCAGCACGCTGGAAGGCTGGCAGGAATCGGACGACGCGGGCTGGCAGACGCTCAACGCCGCCAACATCGGCCGCGTGCGCGCGCTGCGCGTGGGCGTGGTGGTGCGCAGCCCGCAGCCCGAGAAGCCCGAGCCCGGCCACGCCTGCGACGCCAGCACCCAGAAGCCGCAGCTCTTCGGCAACACCATCGAGCCCGACGTGGCCGACTGGCAGTGCTACCGCTACCGCAGCGTGGTGGTGGTGGCGCCCCTGCGCAACATCCTCTACGGCATGAGGTCCTGATGAAACACGCCCCGACCCCGCGCGGCCCCCGGCCGCCAACGATCAAGAGCCGCGGCCCCGCCGCGCCGCGCGCTTCCCAGCGCGGCATGACCATGCTGGTGGTCCTGATCCTGATGACCGTGATGCTGCTGGGCGGGCTGGGCTTGGCGCGCATCACCGAAGGCAGCACGCTGGTCAGCGGCAACGTGGCCACCAAGGAAGCCTCGCTGCAGGCCGCCGAGATCGGCTGGAACACGGCCTACGCGAAGGTCAAGGCCCTGGCCGACGACAGCGCCAACACCGGCGGCTGGTACTGGGCCACCATGCAGCCCACCGACGCCACCACCGGCCTGCCGACCACCATCGACTTCGACGCCACGCCCAGCGTGGCCGGCGGCGTCGGGCGCTATACCGTGAATTACGCGGTGGACCGCCTGTGCACGCAGGCGGTGGTCAGCGCCAACGGCCGCGAGTGCCTGGTCAAGCAGGCCGACGTGATGGAGGGCCGCGACGCCGACACGCCGGACTACCAGCCGCAGAGCGCGCGGCAGTACCGCATCACCGTGCGCGTGACCGACGAGCGCGGCACGCAGACCTGGACCCAGTCGCTGGTCACCAAGGGCAGCTGAGGCGCACGCCCCGCCCGCACCGAACACCCGACGCCCCGCCGGAGCCCGACCATGAAACCGATGACCCGATTCGCCACCGCCGTGGCCGCCCTGGCCGGCCTGCTGTTCCAGGCCACCGCCACCGCCACCGACCTGGCCGAGCTGCCACTGACCGCCCACCTGCTCGCCAAGCCGAACGTGGTGTTCGGCCTGGACGACTCCGGCTCGATGGACCTCGAGGTGATGATGTACGCCAACGACGGCGCGCTGTGGTGGAACTTCGATGCCGGCAGCGGCTGGGGCATCGACCCCAGCCACCCGAACCCGGCGCTGCGCACGGTGGCCGCCCCCTGGTTCAACGGCCCCGGCGAGGCCAACGCCACCTGGCGCGTGATGGGCTACCTGTTCCCCGCGGTCACCGAGGTCGGCAGCCGGCAGATGCCCGACTACAGCTTCCAGACCTTCGTGGCCCTGCCCACCACGCAGATGGCCTTCCTGCGCTGGTCCGGCGCCTGGCGCGACGCTTCAGGCACCTACCAGGCCACCGCGCCGGACACCGCCGCCGTGCCGCCGCACAACCCGCTGTACTACAACCCGATGGTGACCTACCGGCCCTGGGCGCCGGCGCAGCTGTCCAAGGGACCGTGGGTGCCGGCCGATGCGGACCCGGCGGCGGCCCTGTCGCATCCGGTCAACGGCAAGCAGACCTTCGACCTCAGCTCGCCCACCGGCATCGCGCCGTCGGATGGCTGGAGCCGGGTGTTCATGGCGCTGCCCGGCATGACGATCCCCGGCAGCGGCCTGCCCGCGGGCGACGTGCGCAAGATGGTGTGCAACAACCTCAACGGCGAATGCGGTCCCCTGACCGACGTGACCGCCGACGAGACCGTGCCCGCCGGCGTGATGGTGCGCGTGGCGATGCGCTACTACCCCGCCACCTACTGGGTGAAGGAAGCGTGCACGCCGCCGGCCTCGCCGCGCGTGGGCGTGGACGACTGCGCCACCGCGCCCGACGGCTCGCGCCTGAAGCGCTACGAGATCCGGCCCGGCCGCAGCTTCCCCTCGGGCCGCAGCTATGCGGCAGAGCTGCAGAACTTCGCCAACTGGTTCCAGTACTACCGCAAGCGCCGGCTGATGCTGTCGGCCGCGATGGGCGAGACCATGAAGTCGCTGGGCGGCATGCGCGTGGGCGTGGTGCCGTTCCAGGAGCGCTCGGGCGACGTGAAGATGTACGACACCGACGCCGCGTCGGACAGCGACAACCGCCGCCGCGTGGCGGGCCTGTTCTACGAGGTGGGCGACGGCGGCGGCACGCCCACCCGCGAGACCCTGAAGTACATCGGCGACGAGTACCGCCGCACGTCACCGGGCAATGGCAAGGGCAAGGCCAAGAACGGCCCCCAGCCGCCCCTCATCCAGTACGCCTGCCAGCGCAACAACGCCTTCATCCTGACCGATGGCTACGCCGTCGCCTCGGGGGTGGACGTGCCGCCCTGGGACGCGGGCAAGTCCGAGGCCACCTGGGGCGCCAGCGCCCCCTACGCCGGCAACCAGTCCAGCACCCTGGCCGATCTGGCGCTGCGTTATTACACGAACAACCCGCGGCCCGACCTGGGCACCGGCGCCGTGCCCCTGACCGACCGCGACCGCAACCCCGACCTGCACGTCAACACCTACGGCCTGACCCTGGGCGCCCGCGGCACGCTGTACGTCAGTGAATCCACGCCGCCGCCCACCACGGCCGCGGGCTGGCCCAACGCCAGCTCGAGCCGCAACCCGGCCTCGGTGGACGACCTGTGGCACGCCACCCTCAACGGCCGCGGCCGCATGTACCTGGCCACCACCGTGGACGAGACCGCGCTGCGCATCCGCGCCGGGCTGGACGACATGCGCAACAGCGCCGGCGCGCAAAGCGCGGTGGGCATCGGCGGCGTCAACCTGCAAGGGGGCGACAAGCAGGCCTATGCCGCCAGCTACAACCCGTCCGGGTGGACCGGCGACCTCACCGCCAGCGCCGTCGACCCCGGCAACGGCAGCATCGGCGGCACGCCGCGCTGGTCGGCCGCCAAGCTGCTGGACGCGCGCGCCTGGGGCACGCGGGTCATCGTCACCTCCGACGGCACGGCGCGCGGCGGCATGCCGTTCACGGCCGCCAACATCGGCGCCAAGGTGAACCCGGCGCCGGGGCAGATGACGAACGCCGGCGTGGTCGACTACCTGCGCGGCAGCCGCGTGGGCGAAGGCAGCGTGTACCGCGCCCGCACCAGCCTGATGGGCGCCGTCATCAATGCCGAGCCCGCCGTGGACGCCACCACCGGCATGGTCTACGTGGCCAGCGGCGAAGGCATGCTGCACGCCTTCAACAGCAGCACCGGTGCCGAGGAATGGGCCTACGTGCCGAACGCCGCGCTGGCCGGCATCGGCCAGACCGCCCTGCGCGACTACGCCTTCAAGACCCTGCTCGACGGCACGCCGGTGCTCGGCAAGGGCAGTGCCGGCACCACCCTGCTGGTGGCCGGCATGGGCGCGGCGGGGCGCAGCTATTACGCATTGGACGTGTCCAGCCCGAAGTCGCTCTCCGAGACCCAGGCCGCGCAGCGCGTGAAGTGGACCTTCCCGTCGCCCGCGCAGGCCGCGCAGGCGGCCAACATGGGCTACAGCGTGGGCCGCCCGATGGTGGTGAAGACCGCCGCCGACGGCCCGGTGGTGCTGGTGACCTCCGGCTACGACAACGGCCAGTCCATCGGCGACGGCCGCGGCCGGTTGTGGATGCTGAACGCCGACACCGGCGCGGTGATCCGCGAGTTCACGACCGCCTCGCCCACCGGCACAGGGGAGACGGGCCTGGCCCAGATCACCGCCTACCGCGAGGACGACGGCACGGTGAACCGCGTGTATGGCGGCGACCTGCAGGGCCGGCTGTGGAGGTTCGACCTCGCCACCGGCAGCACCACGCTGGTGGCCACGCTGAAGGACAAGGACGGCAACCCGCAGCCCATCACCACCCGCCCGCAGCTGAGCACGCTGAACGGCGCCCCGGTGCTGATGGTGGGCACCGGCCGCCTGCTGGACCTGACCGACTTCGGCCGCAGCACGGTGCAGACGATCTACGCCTTCACCGACGCCGGCCCGCTGCCCGACCTGCGCGCCGCCACCACGCCGCTCACTTTGGACGGCAGCACCATCACCGGCAGCGTGAACTGGAGCAGCTCGCGCGGCTGGCGCCTGGACCTGCCGGCGGGCCAGCAGGTCAACGTCGACCCGAAGTTCGTGCTCGGCTGGCTGCACGTCAACGCCAACACCTCCGGCGGCACCAGCTGCGCGCAATCGAGCCAGAACTACCGCATCGCCGTGAAGGCCGAAGGCCAGGGCCCGAAGAGCGTGGTGGGCGACAGCACGCTGCTGTCCGCCAGCGCCAACGCCATGTCGCCGGTGGTGGTGCAGTCCGGCGACGCGATGTTCCGCTGGACCCGGCTCAACGACGGCTCGGTGGTCAACACCCCGGTGCCGGACGTGGTCCCCATCCCGTCGCGCAAGAACGCCTGGCGCGCGGTGCTGCGCTGAAGAAGC
>CBIHPZ010000326.1:0-5195 GCA_966211865.1 uncultured Aquabacterium sp. | reverse complement strand
CGGCCAGGAAGTCGACGAAGGCCCGCACCCGCGCCGAGAGGTGGCGGTTCTGCGGGTACAGCACGCTGAACGGGCGCGAGCGGCCGGCGTGGGCCTGCAGCACCTCCACCAGCTCGCCGCGCGCCACGAACTCCTGCGCGATGAAGTGGTAGGTCTGGAACAGGCCGCCACCGGCGCGGGCCCAGGTGACGGCGCCCAGCACGTCTTCATGCACCCGCTGGCGGCTGCTGAAGCTGAAGTCGATGTCGCGCCCGCCGTCGCGGAAGATCATCGGCATCGGCCGGCCGGTGCTGGGCCGCACGAACTGGATGCAGGCGTGCTGGCGCAGCTCGTCCAGGCTGGTGGGCGTGCCGGCGCGCTGCAGGTAGGCTGGCGACGCGAACAGGCCCATCGTCGCGTCTTCCAGCTTGCGGGCGATGAGCCGCGAATCCTTGGGTTCGCCCAGGCGGATGGCGAGGTCGAAGCCGTCGTCCACCAGGTCCACGTTGCGGTTCGAGATGTCGACCTCCAGCGCCACCTTGGGGAAGCGTTCGCTGAAGCGCGGCAGCCACGGCATCAGCCGGAAGTTGCCGTAGGTGGTGGGCGCGCTGATGCGCAGCGTGCCGGTGGGCTCGGCCTGGTGGCCGGTGATGGCGCGCTCGGCCTCGGCGATCTGGTCCAGCGCCTGCTGGCACTGCGAGCGGTACAGCTCGCCGTCCTCGGTCAGCCGCACGCTGCGGGTGCTGCGCTGGAAGAGGCGCACGCCCAGCCGCTCTTCCAGCCGCGCGATGGACCGGCTGACCGCGCCCTGCGTCAGCCCCAGCGCCTCGGCCGCGGCGGTGAAGCTGCCCAGCTCGGCCGCCTTGCAGAACAGCTCGATGGTGCCGAGCTGGACCGGCTCGAAGTGTCGGCTCATGCATTCTTTGGCGTAATGACTGAAGTGCCAGCATACGTGTTTACCGGCGTTGAATGGGCCCCTAAATTGCTCCCTGTGCCAGCGACTTCCGCTGCTGCTTCTGCCAAAGGAACACCACCATGAACCGCCGCATCCTGATGATCGTCACCTCCCACGACCGCCTGGGCGACACCGGCAAGCCCACCGGCTTCTGGGCCGAGGAGCTCGCCGCGCCGTATTACGCGCTGGCCGACGCCGGCGCCCAGGTGCAGCTGGCTTCGCCGAAAGGCGGGCCGGTGCCGGTGGACCCCGGCAGCCTGAAGCCGCGCGGCAGCAACGAGCCCATCGTCGAACGCTTCCTGGCCGACGGCGCGCTGCAGGAGGCGCTGTCGCGCACGCCCCGCGTCGCGGACGTGGACATTGCAAGTTACGACGCGCTGTTCTTCCCGGGCGGCCACGGCACGATGTGGGACCTGCCGGGCGACGCCGGCGTGACGGCCGCGGTGGAGAAGGCCTTCGGCGGCGGCAAGCTCATCGCCACGGTGTGCCACGGTGCCGCGGGCCTCGTCAGTGCCCGCCGGCCCGACGGCCGCCCGGTGGTGGAAGGCCGCCGCATCAACGCCTTCACCGACGCCGAGGAAGCCGCCGTGGGCCTGACGAACGTCGTGCCCTTCGCGCTGGAAGGCAAGCTGCGCCAGCTCGGCGCGCTGTTCGAAGGCGGGCCGCTGTGGCAGCCCTTTGCCTTGCGCGATGGCCAGTTCGTGACCGGGCAGAACCCGCAGTCGTCCGGCCGGGTGGCAGCGCTGGTGCTGGACGCCCTGGCGTGAGGCCGACCCCAGCCATCGCCGCCTGGTCCAGCGCACGGCCGGCGTGCGCAGGGCGGCCTGGGCGGAGGCCGCGGACCGGCCCGCCCGCCGCCGCGACCGCGCCCCTGACGCCGGCCGCTACAGCAGCGTGATGCCCGGCAGCGTGCGCAGCGAGGTCTGCCGCATCTGCTGCACGAAGTCGGCCACGTAGGGCTGCGCCAGCGGCCGCTGCGGCACCACGGCGTAGAGCCGGCCGGTGAGGCCGCCGGGCCCGATGCGCTGCTCGGCCACGTAGCCGCGTTCCAGGTAGCCCGCCACCGCCCAGCGCGGCAGCGCGGCCAGGCCGCGGCCGCTGGCCACCAGCTGCAGCATGGCCACCGTCAGCTCGGTGGTGCGGCGCGGTGGGGACACGCCGGCCGGCTGCAGCACGCGGCGCACCAGGTCCAGCATCTCGTCGGGCACCGGGTAGGTGATGAGGGGCTGACCCGCGAAGTCAGCGGCCACCAGGTGCGGCCGCGCCAGCAGCGGGTGGCCCTTGGGCAGCAGCGCGACGATCTCGAAGGCGAAGAGCGGGTGCACCTGCACGCCGGCCTCGCCCTCGTCCACCTCCGAGACGATCGCCAGGTCCGCGCGGTCCTGGTGCAGCAAGCCCACCGGGTCGGCCTGGAAGCCGGACACGATGTCCAGCTCCACCTCCGGCCAGTGCTCGCGCATCGCGTCCATGGCCGGCATCAGCCAGTCGAAGCAGGTGTGGCATTCCACCGCGATGCGCAGCCGCCCGGCCGCGCCCTGCACCAGGCGGGCGATGTCGCGTTCGGCCTCGGCCACCTGCGGCAGCACGCCTTCGGCCAGCTGCAGCAGGCGCTGGCCCGGCGCGGTGAAACCCACCGGCGAGGACTTGCGCTCGAACAGCGGCGCGCCGTACTGCTCTTCCAGCGCTTTCATTTGATGGGACAGCGCCGATTGCGTCAGGTTCAGCAGTTGCGCCGCGCGCGACAGGTTGCCCGCCTCGCGCAGGGCCACCAGCGTCTTCAGGTGACGCAGTTCCAGCAGTGACTGGTTCATGAGCCGATTTCAGGATGATTCAAAGAAACTTTCGTTTGAATCATAGTGGCTGGCTGCCGATGATCCGGCACCTGCTTCACTGACGCCCGCCGTCCCGCACCATGATCCGCACCCACGTCCTCGGCTTTCCCCGCATCGGCGCCCAGCGCGAACTGAAATTCGCGCTCGAGCGCCACTGGCGCGGCGAGATCGGCGCCGATGAGCTCGAAGCCACCGGGCGCGAGCTGCGCCGCCGCCACTGGGCGCTGCAGCGTGCGCACGGCCTGGACTGCGTGACGGTGGGCGACTTCGCGTTCTACGACCAGGTGGCGAACCACATCCAGCTCTTCGGCTGCGAGCCGGCGCGCTTCGGCTTCCGCGGCGACGAGCCGGCGCTGGCGCGCTACTTCACGCTGGCGCGCGGCGTGGCAGCGGAGCCGGCGGCGCACGCCTGTGGCCATGACCATGCCGCACAGCCGGCCGGCACCGCGGCGCTGGAAATGACCAAGTGGTTCGACACCAACTACCACTACCTGGTGCCCGAGTTCGACCGCGCGACCCGCTTCAGCCTGCACCCGCAGCGCCTGCTGGCCGAGGTGGCCGAGGCGCAGGCCCAGGGCCATTCGCCGAAGGTGGTGCTGCTGGGGCCGCTGAGCCTGCTGTGGCTGGGCAAGTCACACGAGCCGGACCCCCAGGGGGCGGGAGATGCCCGTCGCCAACCCGCGGGGGCGGCGAGTGAACGCGGGAACGGCCCGTTGTCGACCCACGGATTCGACCGGCTCGATCTGCTGGACGCGTTGATACCGCGTTATGTCGAGCTGCTGCAGCGCCTGGGCGCCGCCGGCGTGCAGTGGGTGCAGCTGGACGAACCCATCCTGGGCCTGGACCTGCCGCTGGCATGGCGAGAGTCCTTCGAGCCGGCCTATCACGCGATGAACGCGGCCGACGTGTCCATCCTGCTCGCCACCTACTTCTCGCCGCTGCAGGAGAACCTGGCGCTGGCCTGCCGCCTGCCGGTGGCCGGCCTGCACGTGGACGCGGTGCGCGCGGCCGACGAACTGCCGGCGCTGCTGGACGCGCTGCCGGCCGAGCGTGAGCTGTCCATCGGCATCGTCGACGGCCGCAACATCTGGCGCACCGACCTGGACCGCGCGCTGGCGCTGCTGCGCCCGGCCTACGCGCGGCGGCGCCGGCTGTGGATCGCGCCGTCGTGTTCGCTGCTGCACGTGCCGATGAGCCTGGCCGACGACGCGGCCATCGACCCCGAGCTGCGCAGCTGGCTGGCCGGCGCCACCGAGAAGCTGGCCGAGCTGCAGGTGCTGCGGCGCGCGCTGTGCGGCGATGAAAGCGAAGTGCGGGCCGAGCTGTTCGGCGCCCGCGCCGCGCTGGCCGGCCGGGCCGCCAGCCCGCGCGTGCGCAACCCCGCGGTGGCCGAGCGCCTGGCCGCGCTGCCGGCCGATGCCGACCGCCGCGCCTCGCCCTTCAAGCAACGCCAGCGCCTGCAGCGCGAACGCCTGCGCCTGCCGCCGTTTCCCACCACCACCATCGGCAGCTTCCCGCAAACGGCGCAGATCCGTGCGGCGCGCGCGGCCTTCAAGCGCGGCGAGCTCCCTGCCGAGGACTACCGCCTGGCGATGCAGCGCGAAATCGCCCATGCGGTGCAGCAGCAGGAAGCCATCGGCCTGGACGTGCTGGTGCACGGCGAGGCCGAGCGCAACGACATGGTCGAGTACTTCGGCGAGCAGCTCGAAGGCTTTGCCTTCAGCGCCAACGGCTGGGTGCAGTCCTATGGCTCGCGCTGCGTGAAGCCGCCGGTGCTGTACGGCGACGTGTCGCGCCCGCGGCCGATGACGGTGGACTGGACGGTGTACGCGCAGTCGCTGACCGCGCGCCCGATGAAGGGCATGCTGACCGGCCCGATCACCATCCTGCAGTGGTCCTTCGTGCGCGACGACCAGCCGCGCGAGCAGACGGCGCTGCAGATCGCGCTGGCCATCCGCGACGAGGTGCGCGACCTGGAGGCCGCCGGCATCGGCGTGATCCAGATCGACGAACCCGCGCTGCGCGAAGGCCTGCCGCTGCGCCACGCCGCCTGGGGCGACTACCTGGCCTGGGCGGCGCGCGCCTTCCGCATCAGCGCCGGCGGCGCGGCCGATGCCACGCAGGTGCACACCCACATGTGCTACGCCGAATTCAACGACATCCTGCCCGACATCGCGGCGATGGACGCCGACGTCATCACCATCGAGACCAGCCGCTCCGGCATGGAGTTATTGCGCGGTTTCGGCGAGTTCCGCTACCCGGCCGAGATCGGCCCCGGCGTGTACGACATCCATTCGCCGCGCGTGCCGGCCACGGCGCAGATGCTGAAGCTGCTGCAGAAGGCCGCCGAGGTGGTGCCGCCCGAGCACCTGTGGGTCAACCCCGACTGCGGGCTGAAGACCCGCGGCTGGCCGGAGACCACCGAGGCC
>CBIHPZ010000325.1:0-5202 GCA_966211865.1 uncultured Aquabacterium sp. | reverse complement strand
CTGCTGGCGCAGGCCCAACAGACGCTGGATCGTTGGCTCGCTTCGGGCAACTCGCGCGCGGCTGCTCTGTGGCGGGAATGGCAGGGCATCCTGCGCGACGGCCAGTGGCGCAAGGTCCTGGGCCGGACACGGCGGGCGCAGGAACTTCGCCAAGCATCGCCCCTGACCGCGGTGCTCCCCGAGCCAGTCCGGCGCAGTGTCCTCGAGCAGGTCAGCGCCCTCAGAAAGGGCGTCGTGCTCGGCGATGCCTTGCAAGGCGAGACCGACCGATGAACCGGGAAGATCTCGAGCACATCATTCGCGCCGCGGCCGACGTGACAGATCAGTACGAGTTCATCATCGTCGGCAGCCAGTCGATCCTTGGCTCGGTTCCAAACCCGGAGCCCGTCTTCACGATGTCCGCCGAAGCTGATATCTACCCGCTCCAAGCGCCGGAACTCGCAGAGAAGATCGACGGCGCCCTGGGGGAAGGCTCGCGGTTCCACGACACCAACGGGTACTACGCCCAGGGCGTGGGCCCCGAAACGGCCATCCTGCCTGGCGGCTGGATGAATCGTGTTCACCGGGTTCAGAACGCAGCCACGAACGGCCGGGTCGGCTACTGCCTGGACGTGATGGACCTGTTCATGTCCAAGGCCGCAGCAGGTCGGGACAAGGACCGGATCTTCTGCCTGGCGCTCTTGGAGCACGGCTACGTGAAGCCTTCACAGCTGATGCCTTTGGTGGAATCCATGCCGATTGACCTGTCGGCGCGGCGACGGATGCGAGACACCATCCGTCGATGGGTCCGCACCCTGCGTGACGCTGGCCATGACTTGACGGACGACTGAACGTTCGGGCGGGAGCTGGCCGCCAAAACCACCGCTTTTCCGGCTCAAGTTCCAGGCACCCCCCGGAACAATCCAGCGTCATGAACGCGTTCATGCTCAACCTGCAGGGCCTCATCGGTCCCAAGGCCGGCGTCCTCCGGGCGCTGATGGCGCCGCTCTTCATCGTGATGGTGCTCGCGATGATGGTGCTGCCGATGCCGCCCTTCGCGCTGGACCTGTTCTTCACCTTCAACATCGCGCTGGCGCTGATGGTGATGCTGGTGGCGGCCAACATGGTCAAGCCGCTGGACTTCGCCGCCTTCCCGACCGTGCTGCTGGTGACCACGCTGCTGCGCCTGTCGCTGAACGTGGCCTCCAGCCGCGTGGTGCTGCTGGAAGGTCACACCGGCACCAACGCCGCCGGCAAGGTCATCGAGTCCTTCGGCCACTTCCTGATCGGTGGCAACTTCGCGGTCGGCCTGATCGTGTTCGCCATCCTGGTGGTCATCAACTTCATCGTGGTGACCAAGGGCGCCGAGCGCATCGCCGAGGTCGGCGCGCGCTTCACCCTGGACGCGATGCCCGGCAAGCAGATGGCCATCGACGCCGACCTGAACGCCGGCCTGATCGACGAGAAGGAAGCCAAGCGCCGCCGGCGCGAGGTGGGCGAGGAGGCGGAATTCTTCGGCTCCATGGACGGTGCCTCGAAGTTCGTGCGCGGCGACGCCATCGCCGGCATCCTGATCCTCGTCATCAACATCATCGGCGGCTTCATCATCGGCGTGGCCCAGCATGCGCTGTCGGCCGGCCAGGCGGCCGAGAGCTACATCCTGCTGGCCGTCGGCGACGCGCTGGTGGCGCAGATCCCCGCGCTGCTGATCTCGGTGGCCGCGGCCATGGTGGTGTCGCGCGTCGGCAAGGAATCGGACGTCGGCAGCCAGATCCGCGCGCAGGTGTTCAGCAGCCCGAAGGCACTGGCCATCACCGCCGGCATCATCGCCGCGCTGGGCATCATTCCCGGCATGCCGCACATCGTGTTCCTGCTGATCGCGGGCGGCATCGGCTGGCTGGCCTACTGGCTGGCCAACAAGGCCAAGCAGGCGAAGGAAGCGCCCGAGCCCGTGGCCCGGCCCGAGCCGCCGGCCAATGCCGAAGCCAGCTGGGACGACCTGCAGCCGGTGGACACCCTGGGCCTGGAGGTGGGCTACCGCCTGATCGCCTTGGTGGACAAGGCCCGTTCCGGCGACCTGCTGGCCCGCATCAAGGGCGTGCGCAAGAAGTTCGCTCAAGAAGTCGGCTTCCTGCCGCCGCCGGTGCACATCCGCGACAACCTGGAGTTGAAGCCCAGCGTCTACCGCGTGCTGCTGCGCGGCGCCGTGGTGGGCGAGGGCGAGGCCTTCCCCGGCATGTACCTGGCCATCAACCCCGGCGGCGCCAGCATCAAGCTGCCGGGCACCGCCACCATCGACCCCGCGTTCGGCCTGCCGGCGGTGTGGATCGAGGAAAAGCAGCGCGAGATGGCGCAGATGAACGGCTTCACCGTGGTCGACTGCTCGACCGTGGTCGCCACGCACCTGTCGCACCTGATGCAGGTGAGCGCCGGCAAGCTGCTGGGCCGCGTCGAGGTGCAGAGCCTGGTGGAGCACGTGACCAAGCTGGCGCCCAAGCTGATCGAGGACGTGATCCCGAAGATGGTCGGCATCGCCACCGTGCAGAAGGTGCTGCAGCTGCTGCTGGAAGAGGGCGTGCACATCCGCGACATGCGATCCATCGTCGAATGCCTGGCCGAGCACGCCAGCACGGTGACCGACCCGGGCGAGCTGGCGCGGCGTATCCGCATCCACCTGGCGCCGGTGATCGTGCAGCAGATCTACGGGCCCACGCGCGAGCTGGACGTGATCGCGCTGGAGCCCGAGCTGGAGCGGCTGGTGACGCAGGCATTGACCTCGCCCCATGGCGCCGCGCTGGACCCCGGCGTGGCCGACACCCTGACCCGCGAGGCCGCCAGCACCGCGCAGCGCGCCGAGAACCTGGGCCAGCCCGCCTGCCTGCTGGTGCCCGACCTGATCCGCGCGCCGATGGCGCGGCTGCTGAAGCGCGCGGCGCCACGCCTGAAGGTGCTGGGCCACAGCGAGATCCCCGAGACGCATTCGATCCGCATCGGCTCGATCATCGGCGGCACCACGTGACGGCTGGCCCGCACCGTGCTGCAAGGGGCGCCCGCGAAGGCGCCCCTTCTGCTTTTGCGCGGCCGGCGAGCCTGGCGAGCCCGGCGCAATCAGCCACGACAAGCCGGGTCTTTGCCCCTTTTATCGGGCTTAGGTTTGGCGGCCACCCCGGAACAATCCAAGAACCGATGCACACCCCTTCCGGAGCCCCAGCATGAACGTCAAGCGCTTCACCGGCCGCACCTCGCGAGACGCGCTGAACCTCGTTCGCCAGGCGCTGGGCGACGATGCGGTGGTGCTGTCGACCCGTCCCTGCCCGGACGGCGTGGAAGTGCTGGCGATGGCGCCGGACGCCATGCAGCAGATCGAGCAGGCCGCCGCCACCGCGCCCACCGTGCGGGCCTCGGCCGCATCGGCCGAACCGCGTGCGCCGCGCGTGCCGAACTCCGTCGCCGGCAGCGCCGGCGCCGCGCTGGACCACCGCAACGCGCGCCAGGTCGAGCACCAGATTCCCGTGCTGCGCCAGGAGCAGGCGCCGCAGAAGAAGGCGCCGCTGGCCCAGCGTGCGGCCCGCGAGCAGACCCGCTTCGAGCCCGTGCTGGAGCAGCGCGAGGTGGAGCAGGACGTCGAGGCGCTGGGCATGAGCACCTTGACCTTCCAGGACTACGTGCGTGAACGCATGCTCAAGCGCCGCCAGGCCGAGATCGACACCGGCATCGCCCCGCCGCTGCCGATGCCGGAGACGCCGGCGCCCGCGCGCCGCGCCGCTGCCCATGCCCCGGCGCACGCCGCTGCGCCGGCCGCCCGCCGCGAGCCGCCCGTGCTGCGCGACGAGGTGCACCTGCCCGAGCCGGAGCCCATCCGCGTCGACACCAGCGCCCACCAGCGCGTGAACACCGAGATGCTGGGCGAGCTGCGCTCCATGCGCAACCTGATCGAAGAGCGCTTCGGCATGCTGGCCTTCATGGAGAAGCTGCAGCGCAACCCGCGCCAGGCGGAGCTGTCGCAGCGCCTGCTGGACAGCGGCCTGTCGCCCGCGCTGATCCGCAAGCTGGTGGCCAGCCTGCCCGCCGACGTGGCCGACGAGATGGCCTGGGCCGCCAGCGTTCTCGAGCGCAACGTGGTGACCGACGAGCACGAACTGCCGATCGAAGACCAGGGCGGCGTGTTCGCGCTGATCGGCTCCACCGGCGTCGGCAAGACCACCTCCACCGCCAAGATCGCCGCCGCCTTCGCCACCAAGCACGGCGCCGGCAACCTGGGCCTGATCACCTTGGACGCCTACCGCGTCGCCGCGCACGAGCAGCTGCGCACCTACGGCCGCATCCTCGGCGTGCCGGTGCACACCGCGCACGACCGCGCTTCGCTGGAAGACCTGCTGGACCTGCTGTCAGCCAAAAAGCTCGTCCTCATCGACACCGCCGGCATGGCCCAGCGCGACACGCGCACCCGCGAGCTGCTGGACATGCTGCAGCACCGCTCGATCCAGAAGCTGCTGGTGGTGAACGCCGCGGCCCAGGGCGAGACGGTGGAAGACGTGATGACCGCCTACGGCGCGGCCAGCTGCCGCGGCATCGTCATCAGCAAGCTGGACGAGGCCGTGAAGCTGGGCCCGGCGCTGGACGCGGTGATCCGCCACAAGGCCAAGGTCGTTGGCGTGGCCAACGGCCAGCGCGTGCCGGAAGACTGGCACCGCCTCTCGGCCCAGGCCCTGGTGCAGCGCGCGCTGCGCGGCGGCGGCGGCTCGTCCTGGCGCCTGGACGCCGGTGAAGTGAACCTGATCTTCGCCGGCCGCCACGCGGTCAGCAGCGCCTCGATGCACGCCTGAGGCACGCAGCCATCCCTTTCCGCAACGACCGAACAAGCACAACAACCTTGGACCCGATGCGCGACTTCCGAACCCCCCGCGGCGCCCCGCTGGACCAGGCCCACGGCCTGCGGCAGCTCTTCGCCGCACCGCGCCAGCGCTTCGTGCCGCTGGTGCACAACCCGCACGTGGCCTTCGGCGGCGTGGCGATGGAGCGGTTGTGCGCCGCCTTCGCCGAGGCCGGCCTGAAGACGCTGGTGGTCGATGCCGCCGACACCGCCAGCGCCGCGCACGAACTGGCGCAGGTGGACCTGTCGGCCTGCATCGAGAAGCTGTCGTCCGACGTGAGCTACCTGGCCGCCCGCGGCCTGCCGATGCGCTGGCTGGATGCGCGCGGCACCACCGGCGGCTTCCTGGC
>CBIHPZ010000324.1:0-5240 GCA_966211865.1 uncultured Aquabacterium sp. | reverse complement strand
GTGCTGGGCGCGGTGTCGCTCGCCACCTTGTGGGCCACGCGCGGCCAGCGCTTTCCGGCCTTGGCCGGCGCCCGCGTGCTGCAGCATGGCGGCGGTGCGGCGGCACAGGTGGCCGCAGGGCTGGCGCAGGGCGGTGTGGTGGGCCTGATCGTCGCGCCCATTGCCGCGGGGGCCGCCGCGCTGGCGCTGCTGCGCTTGCCGCTCGGCCGGGGCACGTCGCCTTCCAGAGCCGACATCGCCGCCGCCGCGCGCCGGCACCGCGATTTCCCGCTGCTGAACACCCCGCATGCCTTCCTCGGCGCGCTGCAGGACACGCTGACCATGGCGCTGATCACCGCGCAGCTGGGGGCGGCGGCCGGCGGCGCCTGGGGCTTGGCCATGCGCTATCTGAAAGCGCCCGCCACGCTGGTGGGTGGGGCGCTGTCGCAGGCCCTGTACCCGCGCCTGGCTGCTGCCGGCAGCGTGCCGACGGCTGCCGCGCGTCAGGAAGTGCGCCGCGCCATGGCCGTGCTGGCGCTGATCGCTTCGCCGCTCGTGCTGCTGCTGTGGGCCTTCGCGCCGGATGGCTTTGCCTGGGCCTTCGGCGAACGCTGGCGCGAGGCGGGGCAGCTGGCGCGGGCGCTGGCGCTGTACATCGGCGTGCATTTCGTCGCGTCGCCGCTGGGCGTGGTCACGATGGCCTGGGGCGCGCAGGCCTGGGCGCTGAAGCTGGCGCTGGTGGGTCAGGTGGCCTTCGTCGCCGCGCTGGCGCTGGGCCTGCAGTTCGGCCAGCTGGTGGCCGCGGGCTGGGCGGTGTCCATCGCCACGGCCGCGTACTTCGGCTGGTACTTCCTGAAGCTGGCGACCTGGCCGGTGGCGGAAGCGGCCGTGGAGGCGCCAGCATGATGCGCGGCTGGATCAACCGCCTGCGCCGCTGGACCGCCCGCGTGCTGTGGCACCGCATGCTGTTCGGCGAGCTGTCGCAGGGCCGGCGCCTGCCGAACACCCGCATCGCGCCGTCCACCTGCATCGAGCACGAAGACCGGCTTACGCTCGCCGACCATGTCTACATCGGGCCCTTCAACTTCATCGAGGCCAGCGGCGGCGTGGAGATCGGCGAGGGCGTGCAGATGACGCACCACGCCAGCATCGTCACCCACAGCTCGCACCGCTCGCAGCGCCTCCTGGGCCGGCGCTTCGTCGAATGGAGCGGGCCGCGCCCGGGCTGGGTGGCCGGCCCGGTGGTGATCGGCGCCTACAGCTTCATCGGCCCGCACAGCCTCATCGAGGCCGGTTCGCGCCTGGGCCGTGGCACGGTGGTGCGCGCCGGCAGCGTGGTGCGCGGCGAGTTTCCTGATTTCGCGGTGCTGGCCGGCAACCCGGCGCAGGTGGTGGGCGACTCGCGCGAGGCGGATGCGCGCTGGCTGGAGCGTCACCCCGAACTGCGCGCGGACTATGAAGCCTGGGCAGGCGCGTTGTCGCCCATTTCGACGGAGGACGGCCGATGAAGCTGGTCCTCTTGGGCGACGGCGAAAGCCCGCACCTGGTCAAGTGGGCGCGCGCACTGGAGCCGCGGCTGGAGCTGTACGCGATTTCGTCGCGCGGCTTCGCGCCGGCCTTCGACACGCTGCTGCCGCCGGAACGTCGCCTGGCACTGAACACCCGGCCCAACTTCGCCGGCGGCAACACCGCGCTGCTGCGCAGCCTGCCGCGCGTGGGCGCCTGGCTGGAACGCATCGAGCCGGACTGGATCCACGCCCACTACCTCACCTCGCACGGCACCCTGGCGTGGCTGGCCAAGCGCATGTGGCGGCTGCCGGCGCGCATCGCCGGTTCGGCCTGGGGCTCGGACATCCTGGTCACGCCCGAACGCAGCCGCGCGCTGCGCCTGCTCACGCGCCGCGTCCTGCGTGCCTGCACGCTGTGCACCAGCGATTCGCTGCACATGGCCGAGAAGATGCGCGCCCTGGGCGCACGCGAGGTGATGAGCTTCCCTTTCGGGCTCGAGGTGCTGCCGCCGCCGCCGGGGCCGAAGACGCCGCGCCTCTTCTTCGCCAACCGCGGCCTGGAGCCGATCTACGCCCCGCACCGCGTGCTGGCCGCGTTTGCGTCCGTGGCGCGCAACTGGCCCGACGCCGAGCTGGTGATGGCCAACGACGGCTCGCTGCGTGCTGCGCTGGAACAGCAGGTGCAAACGTCTGAAATGCGCGGCCAGGTGCGCTTCGTCGGCCGGCTGGATGCCGAGGCGCAGGCGCGCTGGTACGCCCAGGCCCGCTGGTACATCAGCCTGCCGCAGTCCGATTCGGTGTCCGTCTCGGTGCTCGAAGCCATGGCGCACGGCTGTGTGCCCATCCTGTCGGACCTGCCGGCCAACCGCGAGCTGGTGGTCAGCGGCGAGAACGGCCTGGTGCTGGACGACGGCCTGCTGCCGGATGCAGCGATGCTCGAGAAGCTGGTGCCGCGCGCCGACCGCATCGGTCTGGCCAACCACGGCTGGGTGGCGCGGCAGGCGATGTTCGACCCCGCGGTGGACCGCTTCGTGGCGCGCCTGCACGCGCTGGAAGCCGGACACGACATGCGCGGCTGGCGCTAGGACCCGGGCCGTGAACATCCTGCTGTTGAACCACTACGCCGGCAGCCCCGCGCTGGGCATGGAGTACCGCCCGTACTACCTGGCGCGCGAATGGGTGCGCCTGGGCCACCACGTGCAGATCGTGGCCGCCTCGCACAGCCACGTGCGCACGCGCCAGCCGGTGCCCGGCGACGAGCTGATCGACGGCATCCGCTACCGCTGGCTGCCCACGCCGCGCTATGCCGGCAACGGCCTGGGCCGCGTCTGGAACATCGCGCGCTTCCTGTGGCCCTTGTGGCGCGATGCGCGCGCGCTGGCGGAGGAATTCCGGCCCGACGTCGTGATCGCCTCGTCCACCTACCCGATGGACATCTGGGTCGCGCGTCGCATCGCCCGCTTCGCCCGGGCGCTGCTGGTGTTCGAGGTGCACGACCTGTGGCCGCTGTCGCCGATCGAGCTGTCGGGCATGTCGCCCAGGCACCCCTTCGTGCTGCTGTGCCGCGCCGCCGAGTCCACCGCCTACCGCCGCTCCGATCGCGTGATATCGATGCTGCCGGTGGTGCACGACTACATGGCCTCGCGCGGGCTGGACCTGAAGCGCCTGGCCATCGTGCCCAACGGCATCACGCTGGATGAATGGCAGGGCGCGCCGCCGCCGCTGCGCGAAGACGTGGCCGCCGCCATCGCGCTGCAGCGCGCGGCCGGCCGCACGGTGGTGGGCTATGCCGGCTCGATGGGCCTGCCCAACGCGCTGGACGTTCTGATCGACGCCGCCAAGCTGCTGCGCAACGACCCCATCGCGATCGTGATGGTGGGCGACGGCATGGAGCGGGATCGCCTGGCGCGCCGCATCGCCGACGAGGGCCTTGGCAACCTGCTGCTGCTGCCGCCGATCCCGAAGGCGCAGATCCCCAGCTTCCTGGCCAAGATCGACATCGCCTACATCGGCTGGCAGCGGGTGCCGATCTACCGCTTCGGCATCGCGCCGAACAAGCTGATGGACTACATGATGGGCGGCGTGCCGGTGCTGCATTCGGTGGCGGCGGGCAACGACCCCGTGGCCGAAAGCCGCTGCGGCCTGACCGTGGAGCCGCAGTCGGCGCAAGCGGTGGCCGATGGCCTGCGCCGCCTGGCCGCCACGCCCGCGGCAGAACGACGCGCGATGGGCGAGCGTGGCCGCGCCTATGTTTCCGCGCACCACACCTACCCGGTGCTGGCCCAGCGCTTCTTGCAGGCGATGCAGCGATGACGATGCACGACTCCCACCACGGGCACGAGGCTCATGAACCGCGCGAGGTGGCCGGGCGCTACGCCCGCCGCGCGCCGCCCGACCGCTACAGCCTGCTGCAGCCCGACGTCTGGCAGACGGTGCACGAGCGGCAGCGCGCGATGCTGCAGCTGTTCGCACGCCTGGGCTGGCACGACCTGTCGCGCCGGAGCGTGGTGGAAGTGGGCTGCGGCGCCGGCGGCAACCTGCTGGAGCTGCTGCGCTTCGGCTTCCGGCCCGAGCACCTGGCCGGCGTCGAACTTCTGCCCGAGCGCTTTGCGATGGCGCGCAAGGTGCTGCCGGCAGGCGTCACGCTGTGGCAGGGTGATGCCGCCACGGCGGACCTGAATGGCGCGCGGCCCGACGTCGTGCTGCAGTCCACCGTGTTTTCTTCCCTGCTCGACGACGCGTTCCAGCAGCGCCTGGCCGAACGCATGTGGTCGTGGGTGGCGCCGGGCGGCGGCATCCTCTGGTACGACTTCACCGTCGACAACCCGCACAACCCCGACGTGCGCGGCGTGCCCTTGAAGCGGGTGAAGGCGCTGTTCCCGCGCGGCAACCTGTGGCACCGCCGCCTCACGCTGGCGCCGCCGCTGGCACGTGCGCTGTGCCGCGTGCACCCGTCGCTGTATCCCCTGTTCAACACCCTGCCGCCGCTGCGCACGCACCTGCTGGCCTGGATCGAGAAACCTGCTCCATGAGTTCATCGCTGCCGTTCCTGCCCTTCGCCGCGCCCGAGATCGGCGATGAGGAGATCGCCGAGGTCGTCGACACGCTGAAGTCCGGCTGGGTCACGACCGGCCCCAAGGCCAAGCGCTTCGAGGACGACTTCGCGGCCTTCCTCGGCGACCCGTCGCTGCACTGCATCGCGGTGAATTCGGCGACCGCCGGCCTGCACCTGGCGCTGGAAGCCATCGGCATCGGCCCCGGCGACGAGGTCATCACCACCACCCACACCTTCACGGCCACCGCTGAAGTCGTGCGTTATCTCGGTGCCGACGTGCGCCTGGTCGACATCGACCCCGCCACGCTCAACATCGACCCCGCGCTGGTGGAAACCGCGATCACCCCGCGCACCAAGGCCATCATTCCCGTGCACTACGGCGGCCTGGCGGCCGACATGCCCGCGCTGCTCGCGATCGCGAAGCACCACGGCCTGAAGCTGGTCGAGGATGCCGCCCACGCACTGCCCAGCACCAGCGCCGGCCGCCTCGTCGGCACGCTGGACAGCGATGCCGCTGTCTTCAGCTTCTATGCCAACAAGACCATCACGACGGGCGAGGGCGGCATGCTCGTCACCCGCGACGAGGCGCTGGCCAGGCGCGCCAAGGTGATGCGCCTGCACGGCATGAGCCGCGACGCCTTCGACCGCTTCACCGCCAAGGTGCCGAGCTGGTACTACGAGATCGTCGCGCCCGGCTT
>CBIHPZ010000323.1:0-5292 GCA_966211865.1 uncultured Aquabacterium sp. | reverse complement strand
ATGCGCTGCGCCGCCACAAGCTGAAGCACGGCATGGTGACGATGTGCGTGGGCACCGGCCAGGGCGCCGCCGGCATCTTCGAGGCGCTCTGATCTGAAGCGGCCCAAGCCCATGGACCTGCCGCGCCGCCGCCTGACCCTGGCCGCCGGCGCGGCCGCCCTGCTGCCGCTGGCCGGTTGCGGTGAATCGCCGGTCGCCACCTTCGCCGACTTCGATGCCGTGCGCCGCGCGCTTTCAGCGTTAGGCCCGCAGGCCCGCACCACCGCCGGCTGGCCGCTGTCGCAGGTGCTGCAGCACGCGGCGCAGAGCATCGAGTTTTCGCTCGACGGCTTTCCGGAGCCGAAGTCGGCGCTCTTCCAAAGCACCGTCGGCAAAGGCGCGTGGTCGGTCTTCAACGCCCGTGGCCGCATGAACCATTCGCTGACCGAGCCCATCCCCGGCGCGCCGGCGCTGGACGGCGCCCTGCCGCTGGAACGGGCCAGCACGCGCCTGCTCGCCGCCATCGAACGCTTCGAGCGCCACGGCGGCGAACTGCGGCCGCACTTCGCCTATGGCGCGCTGGACAAGCGCGCCTACACCCGCGCCCACCTGATGCACCTGGCCAACCACTGGACCGAAGTGGCGGCCATCTGAGCCTGGGAGACGCCGCATGCAGCCGCAGCACACGACACCGGCCTCGCCGCTGACGATCACCACCCGCGACGGCTTCGCGCTGTCAGGCCAGCTCCACGGCGATCCCGCGCAGGCCAAGGCCGCGCTGCTGATCGCCCCGGCCATGGGCGTGGCGCAGTCGTATTACGCGCCTTTTGCGCGTTGGCTCGCCGAACAAGGTTTCGTTGTCCTCAGCTTCGACTACCGCGGCATGGGCCAGTCACGCCCGGCCGAACACCGCCACAGCCTGCGCGGCTTCGAGGCCGACATCCACACCTGGGCTGAACACGACGCCGCCGCCGCGCTGGCCACCTTGGACGGCCTGCTGCCCAACACCACGCCCATCCACTGGCTCGGCCACAGCCTGGGCGGCCAGATCTTCGGCCTGGTGCCCAACCGCGATCGCGTGTCGCGCATGGTCACGGTCGGCACCGGCAGCGGCTACTGGCTGGAGAACGCACCGCCGCTGAAGCGCATGGTGTGGTGGCTGTGGTTCTTCGTGGTGCCGGTGGTGCTGCCGCTGGCCGGCTACTTCCCCGGCAAGCGGCTGAAGAAGGTGGGCGACCTGCCGGCCGGCGTGATGTCCCAATGGCGGCGCTGGTGCCTGCATCGCGACTACATGATGGGCGAAGGCGGCGCCGCGCTGCGCGCCCAGTACGCCGCCATCACCACGCCCATCCTCAGCATGAGCTTCACCGACGACGAGTTCATGTCCGAGCGCAACACCGAATCGCTGCACGGCTTCTACGCCGGCGCGCCGCGCACCATGGCGCGCATCGCCCCCGCGGACATCGGCGAGCGCCGCATCGGCCACTTCGGCTTCTTCCGCCCGCAGTTCCAGGCCACGCTGTGGCCGCGCGTGCACGGCTTCCTCGCTTCATAACGACCGAAACACCTGGAGACCCCGATGGACCACATCAAGACCGCGACGCTCAACGGCGTCTGCACGATCGAGATCGCCCGCCCCGAGAAGAAGAACGCGCTGACCATGGCGATGTACGAGGCCATGGCCGAGGCCATCAACGCCGCGCAGCTCGATGCCAAGGTGCGCGCGCTGCTGATCACGGGCCAGCCGGGCATCTTCACCTCCGGCAACGACCTGGAAGACTTCATGCAGCGGCCGCCGCAGGGCGCTGATTCACCGGTGTTCCGCTTCATGCAGGCGCTGGTGGCCTTCGAGAAGCCGGTGGTCGCCGCCGTCACCGGCGCCGCGGTGGGCATCGGCACCACGCTGCTGCTGCACTGCGATTTCGTCTACGTCAGCGACGAGGCGCGCCTGGCCATGCCCTTCGCCAGCCTGGGCCTGGTGCCGGAGTACGCGTCCAGCCTGATCCTGCCGCAGCTGATGGGCCACGTGCGCGCGGCCGAGAAGCTGATGCTGGGCGAGCCCTTCACCGGCGCCATGGCCGTGGAATGCGGCATCGCCAACGCGGTGCTGCCGGCCACCGAGGTGGTGAACCACGCCCGCCGCATCGCCGAGCGATTCAATGCCCTGCCGCCCGGCGCGGTGCGCGACACCAAACGCCTGATGCGAGCGGCCAGCAAGACCGCCATCAGCCAGACCATCGCCAGCGAAGGCGAGATCTTCAGCGCCCGCCTGCGCAGCCCGGAGGCCATGGAAGCCTTCCAGGCCTTCTTCCAGAAGCGCAAGCCCGACTTTTCGAAGTTCTGACGCCGCACGCGCAGCCGTCGGCAGTCCGCCCCGAGACGGTTGCGCTCCCCGCAGGGGCAGCGCCGCCGGTGTGCGGCGGCGGACATCCAACGAGGAGACCCCCATGGAACGCAGCCTGAAGGGCAAGACCCTGTTCATCACCGGCGCCTCGCGCGGCATCGGCCTGGCCATTGCCACGCGCGCGGCGCGCGACGGCGCCAACATCATCCTGGTGGCCAAGACCACCGAGCCGAACCCCAAGCTGCCCGGCACCCTGGGCAGCGCAGCGGCCGAGATCGAGGCCGCCGGTGGCCAGGCGCTGCAGGTGCCCACCGACATCCGCGATGAAGAAGCCGTGGCCCGCGCCGTGGCCGCCGGCATCGAGCGCTTCGGCGGCATCGACATCCTGGTGAACAACGCCAGCGCCATCAACCTGACGCCCACGGCCGCCACGCCGATGAAGCGCTTCGACCTGATGATGGGCGTGAACGCGCGCGGCACCTTCGCCTGCACGCAGGCCTGCCTGCCGGCGCTCACCGCATCCGCCAAGGCCGGCCGCAACCCGCACGTGCTGACCATGTCGCCGCCGCTCAGCATGAAGGACCACTGGTTCGCGCCGCACGTGGCCTACACCATGGCCAAGTACGGCATGAGCATGTGCACGCTGGGCCATGCACGCGAGTTCAAGAAGCTGGGCATCGCGGTGAACAGCCTGTGGCCGCGCACCGCCATCGCCACCGCGGCGCTGCAGATGATCCCCGGCGTGGACACCAACAAGTGCCGCACGCCCGAGATCCTGTCCGACGCCGCCCACCTCATCCTGACCAGCGACGCGGCCACCACCACCGGCAACTTCTTCATCGACGACACGCTGCTGGCCGAGCACGGTGTCACGGACTTCGACCGTTATGCGGTGGTGCCGGGCACGACCGACTTCATCCCCGACTTCTTCGTCGACTGACGTGATGCGCGCGTGCCTCGCCCTGCTGATGGCCGCCACCCTGGCCGGCTGCAACACCCTGTCCGAGAAGGAATGCCGTCACGCCGACTGGGCGCGCATCGGCCAGCAGGACGGTGCCAACGGCTACACCGCCGCCCGGCTGGACGAGCATGCCAAGGCTTGCGGCGAAATCGGCATCGTGCCCGACGCCCGCGCCTACGCCCGCGGCCGCGAGCAGGGGCTGGTGAGCTATTGCCAGCCGGCGGTGGGTCGCAGCAAAGGCGCGGAAGGCGCCAGCTACCACGGCGTGTGCACCGGCGCGGCCGAAGCCGCCTTCATGCGCGGCTACACCGTCGGCAAGCAGATCCATGACCTGAAGCGGCTGCAGGAGAGCAACCGCCGCCAGCGCAAGGAACTGACGGACCAGCTGGCGAAGAAGGACATCAAGGAAGACGAGAGCAAGCGCATCCGCCGCGAACTGGACCGCCTGGACCAGGACGACCGGCGGCTGCAGCGCCTGGTGGAGCAGGCCTACCAGATTCCGCTGTAGGGCGACCGGGCCCGTCGGGTTCCGCCGCGCGGCGGCCGGCGCCCGCGAGGCTCCGCGCGTGGGCGTCCCGCCGTGCGGCCTGGCTGTGCGACCACCGGAAACCATCCAGCGCCGCGCCCGTGACATGGCCGCTGTCTTTGTTCGCTAGCGGCGGGTCAACAGCAGCCGCAGCCCGCCACGCGGCCGCAAGGTCACATGCAGTTCCGGCACGGCCGGCGGCGCGCCCGGCGGCAGGGCCAGGGTGCAACGCTGCAGCAGCATCGCGGCCACCAGCTGCATCTCCTGCATCGCGAAGTGCTGGCCGATGCACACCCGCGGCCCGGCACCGAAGGGCATCCACGCGCCGCGTGGCGGCGGTGGTGCGCCGGGCAGGAAGCGCTCGGGCCGGAAGGCCTCCGGCTCCGGGAAGGAGCGCGCGTCGCGCTGCAGCACCCAGGGCGTGATGCGCAGCATGGTGCCGCGCGGCACGGTGTAGCCCTGCACCTTCAGGTCGGCCGTCGCGCGGCGCGTCATCACCGCGGCGATCGGCGGGTACAGGCGCATCGCCTCCTTCAGCGTGGCGCTCAGCCAGGGCAGCGCCGGCAGATCCGCAGGCACCGGATCGCGCTGGCCCAGCACCGCGTCCACCTCGGCCTGCGCGCGTTCGGCGGCCGCGGGATGCTCGGCCATCAGGCGGCTCCACCACAGCAGCGCGGTGGCCGAGGTCTCGTGCCCGGCCTGGAAGCTCACCATGCATTGGTCGAACACCTCCTGCTCGCTCAGGCCCTCGCCGCTGGCCTGCGGGCCTTCGGTGTCGCGCAGGTCCAGCAGCAGCGCCAGCAGGTCGTCCTGCGGAACGGCCGCACCGGCCTGCAGCGCGGCGCGGCGTTCGGCGATGTGGCGTCCCACCAGGTCCCGCAGCGTGCGCAGCGCCCGTCGCTTGGCGGCCTTGCCCGGCAGCGGCAGCCAGTCCGGCAGCGTGAAAGGCCGGAACATCTCCCGCAGTGCGTGCTGGGACAGCACCTGCGTGGCCTGCGCGGCGGCGTGGGCGTCGGCGGCGGCGCTGCGGCTGAAGAGCACGCGCAGGATCACGTCCATCGCCAGCGCGGAGAACAGCGCGTCCATGTCCACCTCGGCCGTGCTGCCCTTGGGGCCCGCAGGCAGCGCGCGTGCCAGCGCCGGGCCGATGGCCTGCACCATCAGCGCCGCCTGGGCCGCCACGCGCCGCGGCGTGAAGGCCGGCTGCAGCATGCGGCGCTGGCGCTGCCACAGCGCGCCCTCGGTGGTGAGCACGCTCTGGCCGAACACCTGCTCGAAGACCTCGATGCCGCGTTCCCAACGCACCAGGTGAGCGGCCTGGTCCACCAGCACCTCGCGCACCGCCTCGGGCGAGAAGAGGTCGATGCTGCGTTCGTTCACCAGGCGCATGGCCACGATGTCGCCATGCTCCCGCTGCAGTCCGGCGGTGAAACCCAGGTAGTCGCGCTGCATGGCGCGCAGCAGCGGGAAGCCCCACCAGCG
>CBIHPZ010000322.1:0-5315 GCA_966211865.1 uncultured Aquabacterium sp. | reverse complement strand
CGAGCGCACGGCGCTGGCGCAGGTCGAACTGCCCGCCCGCGTCGCGGCCGAATCGGCCTACCACCTGCACCCGGCCGCGCTGGACACCTGCTTCCACGCCGCCCTGCCCTTCATGGCGCAGGCGCTGGCCGGGCGGCCGCTGGCCCTGCTGCCCATCGCCGTCGCGCGGCTGACCGTGTGGCAGCGCCTGCCGGCGCGGCTGTGGGCCCGCGGCACCTGGCACGGCGAGACCAGCCCCGGGCGCTTCACCGCCGACATGGACATCCACGCCGAAGACGGCCGCTGCGTGGCCAGCGTGCGGGGCCTGGAACTGGCGCTGGGCAGCGCCCAGGCCGTGGCCGAGCCGCCCGCCGCCGAGGCGCTGCGCTTCCACCGCGTCGAATGGCAGCCGCTGGCGCTGCCCGCAGCCGCCGCGCGCCCCGGGCCGGCGACCGCGGGCATGACGCGGCCCTGGTTGATCGCCTGCCCCGACCCCGCGCTGGCCGCCCGGCTGCGGCAGCAGGCCAGCGAGGCCGGTGAACCGGCCTACCTCATCCACGCCGGCCGCGGCGGCGTGCGGGCGGGCGACAGCGGCGCCTCGCTGAACTGGGCCGCCGAGGCCGACTGGCAGCAGCTCTTCGAGCAATTGCGCGCCAGCGGCATGCGTCCGGCCGGGCTGGTCTATCACGCCACGGACGCGGCCATGCCGCGGCGCGCGGGGCCGGAGGCGGGGCCGGACGCGGTGCCGGAGGCGGTGCTGGAGGCGGGGGTGTACGCGGTGCCGGCGGCGGTCGAAGCGCGGGCCCAGGCGGTGCTGCAGGCCTGCAAGCAGTTCCTGCTGGCCTGTGCCGACACGCAGCCGCGCGTGGCCATCCTGACGCGCGGCGCCCAGGTGCCGCCGGCCGCCTCGGCCCAGGGCCATCGCATGGACGCGGTGGGCCTCACGCAGTGCGCCGAAGCCGCCATGGCCAAGGCCATCGCCGCGGAATTCCCGCAGGTGCAGGCCCTGCACGTGGACCTGGACCCGGCCGGCGCGCCGGACGACATCCCGCTCGGCCGCGTGTTCGAGGCGCTGCGCGGTGTCGAGGGCTCGGCGCAGCTGGCGCTGCGCAACGGCCAGTGCCTGGAAGCGCGCCTGCGCGAATGGCCCGGCGCCGCGCTGCCCGCCGCCGGCTCCGGCCTGGGCCTGGGCCTGGGCTTGGGCCTGGCGGACGGCGGCACCTGCCTGGTCACCGGCGGCCTGCGCGGCATCGGGCTGGCCACCGCGCAGTGGCTGGTGGACCAGGGCGTGCGCTCCATCGCGCTGGTGGGCCGCCGCGCCGACGCGGCGAGCGACGACGCCATCCGCCAGCTGCAGGCCCGCGGCGCCACGGTGCGCAGCTTCCTGGCGGACGTGGCCGACCGCGAGGCCATCGCCGGCGTGCTGGCCACGGTGCGCGCGCAGATGGCGCCGCTGCGCGGCATCTTCCATTCCGCCGGCGTCACGCACGACATGGCGCTGGGCGTGATGGACTGGCCGCAGCTGCAGCAGGTGCTGGCACCCAAAGTACGCGGCGCCTGGCACCTGCACGAGCTGACGCTGGACCTGGAGCTGGACCATTTCGTGTTGTATTCGTCCATCACCTCGGTGATCGGCAACGCCGGCCAGCTGAACCACATCGCCGCCTGTTCGTTCCTGGACGCGCTGGCCGCCTACCGGCGCCACCGCGGCCTGGCGGCGCTGTCGATCAACTGGGGCTACTGGTCCGAGACCGGGCTGGCCACGCGCCAGGACCTGGCGGCCCGCATGGCCTGGCTGGGCGTGGGCGAGGTCAGCACCGCCGCGGGCCTGCAAGCCCTGCAGCGCCTGCTGGCCGCCCCGCCCATCCAGTGCAGCGCGGCGGTGGTGGACTGGCCGCGCCTCCACCAAGCGCTGTTCCCGGGCGTGCCTTCGCGCCTGCTGCTGGACCTGGCCCGCCGCGCCGGGCCGGCCGCTGCGGCGCCGGTGGACGAGACAGCGCCGATCGAACTGGGCGCCGCCGCGCTGCTGGCGCTGCCACGCGCCGAGGCGCTGGACCGCATCCTCGGCTACCTGCTGCGCCTGGCCGGCCGCATCCTGAAGCTGCCGGCGCAGGCCCTGGGCCAGATCGAGCGCGACTTCGCGCGCACGCCGCTGAACCAGCTCGGCTTCGATTCGCTGATGGCGGTGGAAATGCGCAACCGCATCCGCAGCGAAGCCGGCGCGGACGTGCCGCTGAAGCACTTCCTGGCCGGCTCCTGCGCCGCCGAGGTGGCCGAGCTGGTCCTGGCCCGGGCCCTCATCGAGCAGGTGACGGCGGCCGGCGCCGCGCCGCCGGTCTCCCCCACCACGGACGGGGACACGGACACCCACACCGACGCCGACGCGGACACCGGCATGGAAACGCTCACGCTCTGAACTGACAGCGCGAACAACAAGGGCAGCGAATGCCCGGACCGCGTGGCGGGACCACGCGGCCACACCAGGAGACACCGATGATCGACCTGCTCCAACAGCTCCAGTCCAGCGGCGTGCAGCTGCAGCTCGATGGCGAGCAACTGAAGGTGCGTGCCCCGAAGGGTGCGTTGACGCCGGCGCTGAAGGACCAATTGGCGCTGCACAAGCAGGCGCTGCAGGACCTGCTGCGCAAGCGCGACGACAGCGCGGCGCTGCCGCCCTTCACGCCGCGGCCCGACCTGCGCCACGAACCCTTCGCGCTCACCGACGTGCAGCACGCCTACTGGATGGGGCGCCACAGCCCGCTGGCGCTGGGCGGCTTCTCCACCCACTTCTACATCGAGCTGGAAGGCGAAGGCCTGGCGCTGGAACCCCTGGAAGCGGGGCTGCAGAAGGTGATCGCGCGGCACGACATGCTGCGCGCCGTCATCGGCGACGACGGCCGGCAGCGCGTGCTGCCGCAGGTGCCTCCCTACCGCATCGAGGCGCTGGACCTGCGTGACGCCAGCGACGACGCGCAGCAGGCCGCCATCGACACGCTGCGGCAGCGCCTGTCGCACAACCGCCTGCCGCCGGACCGCTGGCCGCTGTTCGAGATCCGCGCGCTGCAGCGCCCCGCCGGCCGGCTGCGGCTCTTCATCAGCCTGGACATGCTGATCCTCGACGCGGCCAGCACCTTCCTGTTCTTCGAGGACTGGCGCCGTGCCTGCGAAGACCCGGCCTGGAACCCGCCGCCGCTGCGCATCAGCTACCGCGACTGCGCCGAGCACGAGCGCCGGCTGCAGGACCACCCCCGGGTGCGCGGGGCACGCGACTACTGGACCGGCCGGCTCGACACCCTGCCCGCCGCGCCCGAATTGCCGCTGGCGCTGCAGCCCGATGCCTTGTCCGAGGTGGAGTTCAAGCGCCGCACCGCCACGCTGCCCGCCGCGCGCTGGCAGCGCCTGAGAACCCAGGCCCAGGCCTTCGGCGCCACGCCCACGGTGCTGCTGCTGGCGGCCTTCTCCGAGACCTTGCGCGGCTGGACGAAAACGCCCGACTTCACCCTCAACCTCACGCTGTTCAACCGGCCGGCGGCGCTGCACGCGGACGTGGCCGCGCTGCTCGGCGACTTCACCGCCACCACCCTGCTGGCGGCGCATGCCCGGCCCGGCGACCGCTTCGCCGACCGCCTGCAGCGCCTGCAGCAGCAGCTGGCGCAGGACCTGGAGCACCAGCGCTACAGCGGCCTGCGCGTGCTGCAGGACCGCGCGCGCCGGCTCGGCAGCGCGCCCGGCGCGGCCATGCCGGTGGTCTTCACCAGCATGCTGGGCCTGGCCGCGCAGGGCGCCGGCACCGCCGGCATGACCTACTTCGGCCGGTACGAATACAGCGTGAGCCAGACGCCGCAGGTGTGGCTGGACCACCAGGTGGTGGAGCTGCCGGACGGCGCGCTGATGCTGTTCTGGGACACGGTGGACGCGCTGTTCCCGCCCGGCCTGCTGGACGACATGTTCGCCTCCTACCAGGCCCTGCTCGACCAGCTGGCGCAGGACGAGGCGGCCTGGACCAGCCCGGCGCCGCGGCGCGTGCTGCCGGACTGGCAATACCGCCTGTTTGACGCGGCCAACGCCACCGCGGCGCCGCTGCCGGCCATGCCGCTGCACGCCGGTGCCGCGGCCCAGGCGCTGCAGCGCCCCGACGCACCGGCCGTGCTGTGGCGCGACGGCATGCTCACCCACGGCCAGCTCAACGCGCACGCCACCCGCCTGGGCCGCTGGCTGCGGCAGGCCGCCGCGCCCGGCGAGCTGGTCGCCATCTGCATGGACAAGGGCTGGGAGCAGGTGGCGGCCATGCTGGGCGTGCTGCACGGCCGCTGCGCCTACCTTCCGATCGACGCGTCCCTGCCGCCCGAGCGCCGGCAGCGCCTGGCCGGGCTGGCGCAGGTGCGCACCGTGCTCACCCAGGCGGCCCTGCGCCCGCACCAGGCCTGGCCGGCCGGCATGCGCGTGCTGACGCTGGACGACGCCGACGTGGCGGCGCAGGACGACACGCCGCTGCCGCTGGACCAGGCGCCGGACGAGCTGGCCTACGTGCTCTTCACCTCCGGCTCCACCGGCGAGCCCAAGGGCGTGATGATCGAGCACGGCCAGGCCGTCAACACGCTGCAGGACATCAACCAGCGCTTCCAGGCCGGGCCGGCGGACCGGGTGCTGGCGCTGTCGGCCGCGCACTTCGACCTCTCGGTGTACGACGTCTTCGGCGTGCTGGCCGCGGGCGGCGCGGTGGTGCTGCCCGACCCCGGCGGGGTCACCGACCCGGCGCACTGGACCGACCTGGTGCGCCAGCACGGCGTGACGCTGTGGAACAGCGTGCCGCAGCTGATGCAGCTGTGGATCGAGCACCTGCAGGCCAGGGGCGACAGCTGCCGCACGCTGCGCCACGTGATCCTGAGCGGCGACTGGGTTCCGGTGCGGCTGCCCACCGAACTGCGCCGCTGCTGCCCCGGCGCGCGCCTGCTGGCCGCCGGCGGTGCCACCGAGGTGTCGGTGTGGAGCACGCAGTTCGCGGTGGGCGAGGTGCCCGCGCACTGGAAGAGCATTCCCTACGGCAAGCCGATGGCCAACCAGAGCATGCACGTGCTGGACCCGCTGCTGGCCCCGCGCGGCGTGTGGGCCACCGGCGAGATCTTCATCGGCGGCGCCGGCGTGGGCCGCGGCTACCTGCACGACCCGCAGCGCACGGCCCAGCGCTTCATCGTGCACCCGCACACCGGCCAGCGCCTGTACCGCACCGGGGACCTGGGCCGTTATCTGCCCGACGGCAACATCGAGTTCCTGGGCCGCGAGGACTTCCAGGTCAAGCTCAACGGCCAGCGCATCGAGCTGGGCGAGATCGAAGC
>CBIHPZ010000321.1:0-5320 GCA_966211865.1 uncultured Aquabacterium sp. | reverse complement strand
TCAGCGCCGACGACGTGTGGCGCAAGGCGCGCCTGTCGGTGGATGCCGGCAAGGGCGGCGCCGCCAAGGCCGCGATCGAGCTGGCCCCGAACATGGCGCCGAAAGACGCCGCGGAGGCGATCGACAACCCCGGCACCTTCCTCAAGCGACCGCACGCCGCCACCCGCAACCGGCAGGAACTGCGCACGCTGGCGCTGGCACGGTTGGCCGCGAACGACGCCGATGCCGCCGCCGCCCTGCTCGAAGACAGGCGCCAGCCCGCGCTGGCCCCGTCGCAGGCGGCCTGGTTGTGGGCCGGCATCGGGCGCCAGGCGGCGCTCAAGCTCTCGGCCGATGCGGTGACGCACTACCGTCGGGCCTGGTCCCTGCTGCCGCCGACCGAACAGGCCGACGCCGGCTGGACGGACGAGACCCTGGCCTGGGCCGCCCGCAGCGCACTGCGCGCGCCGCAGGCCCGCGACCGCTGGGCGCTGGTGCTGAAGGCCATCAGCGCCATGAGTCCGGCCCAGCAGGCCGACACCGCCTGGGTCTACTGGAAGGCCCGTGCGCTGCTGGCCACGGCCGCCGACGGCGCCGAAGGCGAGGCCCAGCGCGCCGACGCCCGGCGCCAGCTGGCCGAGCTGGCCAGCCCGCTGCACTTCTATGGCCAGCTCGCGACGGAAGACCTGGGCCAGGCCCCGGCGCTGCCCGCCAATGCCGCCCCCAGCACGCCGGCCGAGCGCGAGACCGCGCGCAACACCCCCGGCTTCAAGCGCGCCATGCACCTGGCCGCGCTGGGCCTGCGCGACGAGGCGCGGCGCGAGTGGAACTTCACCCTGCGCGGCCTGGGTGACCGCGAACTGCTGGCCGCCGCGCGCTGGGCCTGCGAAGCCGGCGACTGGCAGCTGTGCATCAACACCAGCGACCGCACCAAGACCGAGTTCGACCTGGCCACGCGCTACCCGATGCCCTTCATGCCGGAGATCCAGCAGGCGGCCAACGCGGCCAGGCTGGAGCCGGCCTTCGTGCTGGGCATCATCCGGCAGGAAACCCGCTTCATGCCCAACCTGCGTTCGCACGCCGGCGCCTCGGGCCTGATGCAGCTGATGCCCAACACCGCGAAGTGGATCGCGAAGAAGATCGGCCAGGACTACAACCCGGCGCGGGCGGAGCTGATCTTCGACCCCGCCTTGAACCTGCGCCTGGGCACCAGCTACCTCAAGATGGTGCTGGACGACCTCTCCGGCTCGCAGCCGATGGCCGCCGCCGCCTACAACGCCGGCCCCGGCCGGCCGCGGCGCTGGCGCGAAGGCCCGGTGCTGGAGGTGGCCGCCTGGGCCGAGGCCGTGCCCTTCAACGAGACGCGCGACTACGTGAAGAAGGTGACCTCCAACACCGCCATCTACGCGGCGCTGCTGAACCGCCAGCCGCCGGTGCTGAAGAGCCGGCTGGGGCCACCGATCGGCCCGCGTGATGCGTCGGCGCCGGTGAACGGCGAGTTGCCGTGACAGCGCCGGGCCGCACCACGGCGAAACCGAAAGGCGCGTCCCGCGACGAAAGTGCTCCGTGATACCTCGCGCACACCCGGAATTCGGACGCCGCCAGGCTCGGCGCCAAGGCGCCCCAGCGGCTGCGCGGAGCCGGACGCCGTGGCCGCACCCATTCAGCGTTAGCCCATGAAGGCCTACGTCGTCGGCGGCGCGGTGCGCGACCGGCTGCTGGGCCGGCCGGTCAACGACCACGACTGGGTGGTCGTCGGCAGCACGCCCGAGCAGATGGTCGCCGCCGGCTACAAGCCGGTGGGCCGTGACTTCCCGGTCTTCCTGCACCCGGACACGCACGAGGAATACGCGCTGGCCCGCACCGAACGCAAGTCAGGCCGCGGCTACCACGGCTTCCAGTTCCAGGCCGCGCCGGACGTCACCATCGAGCAGGACCTGGCGCGCCGCGACCTCACCATCAACGCCATCGCCGAAGACCCCGAGACCGGCGCGCTGGTCGATCCCTACGGCGGCCAGCGCGACCTGCAGGCGAAAGTGCTGCGCCACGTCTCGGAGGCCTTCGCCGACGACCCGGTGCGGCTGCTGCGCCTGGCGCGGCTGGCGGCGCGTTATGCCGACTTCGAGATCGCGCCGGAGACCCTGGCGCTGTGCAGGCGCATGGTCGAAGCCGGCGAGGTGGATGCGCTGGTGGCCGAGCGCGTGTGGCAGGAGCTGTCGCGCGGGCTGATGGAGCCACGCCCCGACCGCATGCTGGTGGTGCTGCGCGAAAGCGGCGCCTTGGCGCGCCTGCTGCCCGAGGTCGACCGCCTGTGGGGCGTGCCGCAGCCCGCCGCTCACCACCCCGAGGTGGACGCCGGCGTGCACCTGCTGATGGTGCTGCGCATGGCCGCGCGGCTGGAGGCGCCGCTGACCGTGCGCTTCGCCTGCCTGTGCCACGACCTCGGCAAGGGCACGACGGACGAAGCGCTGCTGCCGCGCCACCTCGGCCACGAGGCGCGCAGCGTGGCATTGGCTGAAAGCCTGTGCGAACGCTGGCGCGTGCCGGCCGACTGCCGCGCGCTGGCCGTGGTGACCGCGCGCGAGCATGGCCACATCCACGGCAGTGGAGCGCTGAACGCGAAAGCGCTGGTGCGGCTGTTCGAACGCTGCGACGCCTGGCGCCGGCCGGAGCGCTTCGCCGAACTGCTGCTGGCGTGTGAGTGCGATGCGCGCGGCCGGCTCGGGCTGGAAGAGCGGCCCTACGCGCCCCGCCCGCACCTCGCCGCCGCGCTCGCGGCCGCGCGCGCGGTGGACACCGCGGCGGTGGCCGCCGAGGCCGTCGCCCGCCGGCAGGCCGGCCCCGCGATCGGCGAGGCCATCGCGACGGCGCGCGCGCAGGCGATCCGCGACGCCGGCCTGGCGAGCTGACGGGCTGACGGGCTAACGGGGGCGGACCGGCCTGACGGCCGCCCGGAACTTCGGGCCGTCGCCCCCGGGGCGCCGGTCAGGCCTCACCGCAAGGCTTCACTGCCTCGGTGGTCAGATCAACAGGCCGATGAGGCCCGCCAGCACGCTCAACAGCAGGCTGGACGCGATCGGCAGGTACAGCTCGCGGCCACGCACGCGCAGCGTGAAGTCGCCCGGCAGCCGGCCCAGGCCGATCTTCTGCAGCCAGCCGCGCAGGCCGCTGAAGACCAGCGAGGCCAGCAGGAAGACGATCAGCCAGCGCAGCATGGTTGGGGGCTTCCGGGCCTGGCGTCAAAGCCGGTGGGTGCGGTCGCCACTGGAGAAGCCCACGGGATCGAAGGCGAGGCCGCGGCCGATCGCGATGACCTTGAACAACTCGCCCATCTCGTGCTCGGTGATCAGCTTCTGCGCCATGCCGCGCTGCGCCGCGTCGGCCGATTCCAGCAGGCCCAGCAGCCCGCAGTTCAGCAGGAAGCGCGCCTGCGAGGTGTAGCCCAGCACGTCCAGCCCCGCGTTCTGCGCCGCCAGCGCGATGCCGGTGAAGTTGACGTGGGCGGTGATGTCCTTCAGGCCCACGTCGCTGAGCGGATCGGGGTCGGCCCGGTGGCCGCGGTGGCACATCAGCGTGCCGCCGATGCGCTGCGGCAGGTAGTACTCGGACTCCGGGAAACCGTAATCAATGAAGTACGCGGCACCGCGCTGCAGTCGTTCGGCCAGGCTGGTGACGAAGGCCTCGGCCTGCGGGTGGATCTCGGTGATGGTGCCGGGCGGGAACGGGCCCTCCAGCGGCGGGCGCAGCGCGGTCGGGCGGTCGCTCCAGGCCCAGCCTTCGCCTTCAGCCACGACACCACGCTCGAACCACTGCGCGCCGTCCCAGTGCAGCAGCTGCACCGGCATCGCGTCCAGCACCTCGTTGCCCACCACCGCACCGGTGATGACGTCGGGCAGCCGGTCCAGCCAGCGCACCCGGTCGCCGAAGCGCGCCAGCCGGGCCTGCTGCCGGGCGCGCAGCACGCCGGAAAGGTCGACGATGGCGTAGTCCTGCACCGCGTCGCCCAGCGCATCGAGCAGCTGCTCGGCCAGCGCGCCGGAGCCGGCGCCGAACTCGGTCACCTGGCCCGTGCCGGCCGCTTCCAGCGTCTGCCGCACCTGCACCGCCAGCGCGCGGCCGAAGAGCGGCGACAGCTCCGGCGCGGTGACGAAGTCGCTGCCCGACTCCGGCATCAGCCCGAACTTGGGTGCGCTGTGGGCGTAGTAGCCGAGCCCGGGCTCGTACAGCGCCAGCGCCATGAAGCGGTCGAAGGGCAGCCAGCCCCCCGCGTCCTCGGTGGCCCTGCGGATCACGTCCGCCAGGGGCCTGGATACACTGTCGGGTTCGCTCGCCGCACTCATCGCGGCATTGTAGGAAGCATGCCCGCCCCCTCCCCTTCCCGACCCGAGCGGCCCGTCGCGCTCGTCACCGGCGCGGCCCGGCGCATCGGGCGCGAGATTGCGCTGGCGCTGGGCGCCGCGGGCTGGGACCTGGCGCTGCACTGCCACCATTCCTTTGCCGACGCCGAGGCCACGGCCGCCGACGTGCAGGCGCAAGGCGTTCGTGCGGAAGTGTTCCAGGCCGACCTGTCCGACGCCGCCGGCTGCGAAGCGCTGGTGCCCGCGGTGCTGCTGCGCCTGGGCCGGCTGGACGCGGTGGTGAACAACGCCTCGCTCTTCGAGTACGACGACGTGGCGAGCTTCACGCTCTCCGCGATGGAAAAGCACTGGCGCGCCAACACCGCGCCGGCCATCGTGCTGGCGCGCGCGCTGCACGAACACCTGCGGCAACGGTCCGAAGGCGGCGAAGAAGCGGCGCGCGGCTGCGTGGTCAACCTGCTGGACCAGAAGCTCGCGAACCCGAACCCGGACTACCTGTCGTACACGCTGTCCAAGGCCGCGCTGGAAGCCGCGACGGTGATGCTGGCCCAGGCGCTGGCGCCCACGCTGCGGGTGTGCGGCGTGTCGCCCGGCGTCACCTTGCTGTCGGGCGCGATGTCGGCCGACGAGTTCGCGCGTTCGCACCGCATGACGCCGCTGGAGCGCTCGTCCACGCCCGCCGACATCGCCCGCGCCGTGCGCTTCCTGCTCGAATCGCCGGCCATCACCGGCACCACCCTGCTCGTCGACGGCGGCCAGCACCTGCTGCCGCAGCCGCGCGACGTGATGTTCCTCTCCCGAGAACGATGAGCCCCCCGAAGCGCCTTCGGCGCCTCCCCCCAGGGGGCCACCCCAGCGGCCCGGCAGAGCCGGTTCCGCGGCGTGCGCTTGGACAGACCCTGGAGCCCAGATGCAATCCTTGCTGACGAACCCCTGCCTGCAGGACTGCCGCCGGCTCTTCCTGCGCAACTACGAGGTGTGGA
>CBIHPZ010000320.1:0-5324 GCA_966211865.1 uncultured Aquabacterium sp. | reverse complement strand
AGGCCGAGAGCACGCCGGCCAGCGGGTGCACCAGCACGCGCTGCATGCCCAGCGCATCGGCCACCAGGCACGCATGCTGGCCGCCGGCACCGCCGAAGCACTGCAGGGTGTAGCTGGTCACGTCGTAGCCGCGTGCCACGGAGATGCGCTTGATCGCATTGGCCATGCTGGCCACCGCGATCTGCAGCGCGCCGGCGGCCACGCTCTCGGGCGAGGTCGCCTTGCCGGTCGCCGCGGTCATGCGGTTGGCCAGTTCAGTGAAGCGCTGGACCACGGCCTCGCGGTCCAGCGGCTGGTCGGCCGCGGGGCCGAACACCTTGGGGAAATGCGCCGGCTGGATCTTGCCCAGCATCACGTTCGCATCGGTCACGGCCAGCGGGCCGCCGCGGCGATAGCACGCAGGGCCCGGGTTGGCGCCGGCCGACTCGGGGCCGACGCGCAGGCGCGCGCCGTCGAAGCTGATGATGGAGCCGCCGCCCGCGGCCACGGTGTGGATGCTCATCATCGGCGCGCGCATGCGCACGCCGGCCACCTGGGTCTCGAAGGCCCGCTCGAACTGGCCCGCGAAGTGCGACACGTCGGTGGACGTGCCGCCCATGTCGAAGCCGATCACCTTCTCGTGGCCCGCGGCCTGCGCGGTGCGCACCATGCCGACGATGCCGCCGGCCGGACCCGACAGGATGGCGTCCTTGCCCTGGAAGCGGTGCGCTTCCGTGAGGCCGCCGGAGCTCTGCATGAAGAACAGGCGCACGCCGGGCATCTGGCTGGCCACCTGCTCGACGTAGCGGCGCAGGATGGGCGAGAGGTAGGCGTCCACCACCGCGGTGTCGCCGCGCGACACCAGCTTCATCAGCGGGCTCACCTCGTGCGAGGCGCTGACCTGCGTGAAGCCGATCTCGCGCGCCAGGCGGGCGGCCGCCTTCTCGTGCGCGGTGTAGCGGTAGCCGTGCATGAAGACGATGGCCACGGCGCGGATGCCGCTGTTGTAAGCCGTTAGCAGCTGCTTCTTCAGCGCCGCCTCGTCCAGCGGCTGCACCAGCTCGCCATGGGCGCCGACGCGTTCATCGGCCTCGATGACCTGCTCGTACAGCAGCTCGGGCAGCACGATGTGGCGGTCAAAGAGGCGCGGCCGCGCCTGGTAGGCGATGCGCAGCGCGTCGCGGAAGCCGCGGCTGGTGACCAGCAGGGTGCGGTCGCCCTTGCGCTCCAGCAGCGCGTTGGTGGCCACGGTGGTGCCCATCTTCACGCACTCGACCTGGCTGGGCGAGATCGCCTCGCCGGGCTGCAGGCCCAGCAGCCGGCGGATGCCCTCGACCGCCGCGTCGCGGTACTGCTCGGGGTTCTCCGACAGCAGCTTCGCGGTCGTCAGCGTGCCATCGGGGCGGCGCGCGACGATGTCGGTGAACGTGCCGCCGCGGTCGATCCAGAACTGCCAGCGGTTGTCCTGCGGCAAGTGGGTGGTGGTCATGGAGTCCTCAGCCTTGTGTGAAGTATTGGATGAACATCTGGTTCGCTTCAGGGCCCACGGAGCGGACCCATTCGAGCGACAGTTTTTCGCCCAGCCGGCGCAAGGCCTGCGCCAGCTCGGACGTGACGGGTTCGACGCGCATGCCATTGCCGCGCAGGGTGTCGACGGATTCGCGGGCGGCCTGCTCGCTCAGGCGCCAGCCGCGCTGCTCGGCGGACTCGGCCGCCTGCAGCACCACGCGCTGCCGGGCGGCATCGAGCTTGTCGAAGGCGGCGGCGCGGACCATCAGCAGGTTCTTGGGAAACCAGGCATTGACGGGATAGAAGTACTTCAAGCCGGTCCAGACGCGGTTCTCGACGCCCGTGACGGCCGAGGTGATCATCGCATCGATGCGGCCATCGGCCAGTGCCTGGCCCACCTGGATCATCGGCACGTCGACCGGCTTGGCTTGCAGCAGTTCGGCAATGCGCACGGTGGTGGAGTTGTAGGTTCGCATCGACATGCCGCGCATGTCGGCCACGCCATTCACCGGCCGCGTCGAGAACAGGCCCTGCGGCGGCCACGGGGCGGCCATCAGCACCTTCAGGCCCCGGGTGGCCAGGTGTTTCTCGATCAGCGGGCGCTGGTGGCGCCACAGCCGGCGGGCGTCGTCGTAGGTGCGCACGATGAAGGGCACGCTGTCGGCGCCGGCCAGCGGCAGGTCCTTGACCAGGCCGGTCATGATGGCCTCGCCGGCGTCCGCCTGGCCCTCCTGCAACCCAGGCAGCATGTTGGCCAGCGGCAGCAGCTTGCCTTCGGGCACCAGGTCCACCCGCAGCGCCCCGGCGGTGGCCTGCGCCACCTCGTCGGCGAACTGGCGCAGGTTGATGCCGTGCAGCGAATCGGCGCGGTAGCCGGTGGCCAGCCGCCAGGTGTCCGCCGCGCGCGCCGGGCCTGGCCAAGCCCAGGTTGCCATCACGCTGGACATCGACATCAACGCTCTTCTGCGATCGATCATGGCCGGACTCCTGGGAGTGGATGGAACCTGTGCGGACCGGTGGCGTGGCTTACATGAGGCTGGGCCCGATCAACACGATTTGCGGAAAGACGTAGATGAGCAGCACCGCGAGAACGAGCAGCCCGAAGAACGGCATCGCCATGCGCGCCAGTTCCGGCAGTTCACGCTTGGTGAGCCCCTGCAGCACGAAAAGGTTGAATCCGACCGGCGGCGTGATCTGCGCCATCTCGACGACCAGCACCACGAAGATGCCGAACCAGATCAGGTCGATGCCGGCGGCCTGCACCGTGGGCAGCAGCACCGCCATCGTCAGCACCACCATCGAGATGCCGTCGAGGAAGCAGCCCAGCACGATGAAGAAGACCATCAGCAGCATCAGCAGCCAGAACTGCGACAGGTGCAGGCCGCCGATGAACTGCGCCACCTCGCGCGGCAGGCCGATGAAGCCCATCGCCAGGGTGAGGAAGGCGGCACCGGCCAGGATCAGTCCTATCATGCAATAGACGCGACAGGCGGCGAACAGGCCGTCCTTGAAGTTGGCCCAGTTCAGCGAACCTTCCAGGCGGCTGAGCACCAGCGCACCGGCCACGCCCATGGCGGCCGATTCGGTGGCGGTGGCGATGCCGCTGTAGATGGCGCCGATCACCACCGCAATCAGCGAGACGATGGGGATCAGGTGGCGCGCAGCGTAGACCTTCTGGCCGAAACTCATGCTCTCGTCGGCCGCGGGCACCTTGCCCGGGTTGCGCCAGGCCCAGATCATGATGTAGATGGAGAACACCGCCATCAGCAGGATGCCGGGAATGACCCCCGCGACGAACAGCTTGGCGATCGAGACGTCAGCCGCCACCGCATAGACGATCATGATGATCGAGGGCGGAATCAGCAGGCCGAAGGTGCCGGCGCCGGCCAGCGAGCCCATCGAGATGTCGTCCGGGTAGCCGCGCTTCTTCAGCTCCGGCAGCGTGATCTTGCCGATGGTGGCGCAGGTGGCGGCACTCGACCCCGAGACCGCAGCGAAGATGCCGCAGCCGATCACATTGGCGTGCAGCAGCCGGCCGGGCAGGCGGTTCAGCCAGGGCGCCAGGCCCTTGAAGAGGTCGGCGGTGAGGCGCGAGCGGAACAGGATCTCGCCCATCCACAGGAAGAGCGGCAAGGCGGTGAGGGTCCAGCTGGAGGTGGAGCCCCAGATGGTGAAGACCATGGCGTCACCGACCGGGCGGGCGGTGAAGACCTCCATGGCAAACAAGGCGACCCCCAGCAGGGCGAGGCCGATCCACAGGCCGGTGCCCAGCACCGCGATCAGCAGTGCGATGAGCCCGGCGGCGACGACGATGTCCATGTCCTGATGTCTCCGAAAAGTGTGTGTTGGTCAGGATGGGCGGGTCACTCGACGTGGGCGGCTTCGCCCGTCGGTGCGACGAAGAAGGTGCGGCCGCGCAGCTGGCACAGCAGCGCCTCGGCCATGGCCACCACCAGGCCAATGCAGCCCAGGGCCATCGCGATCTGCGGCAGCCACATGGGGGTGGCGTCGGCGCTGGGCGACACGTCGTGCGTATCGAACGACACCCACACCAGCCGGCAGGCATACCAGGCCAGGAAAGTGGACAGCGCCAGGCCGGCGGCGGCGCCCCACACTTCCATCACCTGCTGGCCGCGGCGCGGCAGGCGCTGCAGCAGCAAGGTGACGCGGATGTGGTCGCCGCGGCGCAGGGTCTCCGGCAGGGCCAGGAACAGCGCCGCGGCAATGGCATAACCCGCATACGCATCGGCCCCGGTGAAGGAGAACCAGCCCGTCTCGCGGCCGATGACGCCCAGCATCACGATGACGAAGGTGCTGGCCATGGACAACGCGGCGAGCAGGCACAGGAATCCATAGAACCTGGTGAGGAGGTTCGACATGACAAGAACTCCGCGAAGGGGCTCCCGGGCCGGCGCGATGCGGCAGGCGGGAGCGGTTTGACTCGAAGGCGCTGCGACCGGAACCCGCGCAGCGCGGTGGCCCGCGGCCGGCTCGTCCCGATCCCCCGCGGCCCGACGCTTACTTGCGGAAGGCCTCGATGATTGCCTTGCCGTCCTCGCCGGCGGACTTCATCCACTCGGTGCTCATGCGGCCGCCGATCAGCTTCAGTTCCTTCTTCAGGCCTTCGCTGCCGGTGTCCACCGTCATGCCCTTGGCGGCCAGTTCCTTCAGGTACTCGGCGTCCTTCTGCTCGCTGATCTTCCAGCCGCGTGGGCCGGCCTCATGCGCCACCTTCAGCACGGCATCCTGCGTCGCCTTGTCCAGCGCGTCGAAGGCCTTCTGGTTCACCACCACCGCGTTGCGCGGCAGCCAGGCGTTCACGTCGTAGAAGTACTTCACGTGCTCGTACAGCTTGCTGTCCACGCCCGAGGCGCTGGAGGTCAGGAAGTTCTGCACCGTGCCCGTGGCCAGGCCTTGCGGCAGCTCGGCCAGCTGGATGGTCACCGGCTGCGCGCCGACGTATTCGGCAATGCGCGTGGTGGCCGGGTTGTAGGCGCGCATCTTGGTGGCCTTGAGGTCGCTCATGCTGGCCACCGGCTTCAGCGAATAGAGGCCCTGCGGGGGCCACGCCACGGTGTACAGCAGCTTCATGCCCTGCGAGGCCAGCAGCTTCTCCAGATACGGGCGCGAAACCTCGTCCAGCTTCTTGGCCTCGGCGTAGCTGGTGGCCAGGAAGGGCACCGAGTCGACGCCGAAGAGCGCGTTCTCGTTGCTCGCGCCGGAGAGGATGAACTCGCCCGCCTGGGTCTGGCCGGTCTGCACCGCACGCTTGATTTCGTTCGCCTTGAAGAGCGAGGCGTTGGGGTGCAGCGTGATCTTCAGCTTGCCCTTGGTGG
>CBIHPZ010000319.1:0-5346 GCA_966211865.1 uncultured Aquabacterium sp. | reverse complement strand
GCGGCGTCGTCGGCCAGGTCGGCGTGCGGGCGCTGGGCCGGCAGCTCGGCGTCGTGGATGGCGTGCAGGCGGCGCAGCAGACCCTCGGCCTGGTGCAGGCGCGCGGCGGTCCAGCCGGATCCGGCGTCGAGATCAGCACCGTGGACGGGCAGATAACGTGACAGGAGCGCGGCCAGGCTGTAGAAGTCGCAGCGCCAGTCCAGCTCGCGGGTGGGGCGCAGGTCACCGCCGCGCGAGGCCTGCAGCGCCGCCAGCAGCCGCGGCGACTGGTAGTCGTAGTCGGGCTGGCGTGCCAGCGGCAGCGCGGTGGCCAGCGGGTCGCCGCAGACCAGCGAGAAGGCGAAGTCGATCAGCGCCAGCTGGCCGAAGCGCAGCTGCAGCGTCTGCCACGGCGCCGCGGGGTCGACGTCCGGCGGCGAAGCGGGGATGCAGACGTTGTCGGCCTTCAGGTCCAGGTGCACCAGGCGCAGTTCGTGGATGGTGTCCAGCGCCAGCAGCAGGTGCCGCGCCAGGGCCCACCAGTGCGCGCAGTCCTCGAACACGTGGCGGGCGCGGCGGCCGTCACGCTGCACCGGCAGCAGCGTGGCCCAGTGGTCGACGGTGATGCCCGCGTCATAGGTCTGCACCACGGCGGGCTCGTGCGGGCCGCCGCGGTCGAAGCGCGCCACCTCGGGCACGCAGGCCACGCCGTGGCCGACCAGGCGGGCCAGGATGCGCCACTCGCGCTCGGTCCATTCGCGGAAGTCGCCGGCGTCGGTGGCCAGGAAGCGCTTGGTGTAGCGGCGGCGTTCGCCGGGCCGGGCTTCCTCGCGGAAGACTTCGACGTGGCGGCCGGTGACCATGCGCAGCCGGCCGCGGCCGAACAGCCGGTCCAGGCTGGTGTCGGGCCGCAGGGCGCCGTTCATCGCGCCACCCTCCAATGCAGGCCCGGCACCGTGAAGCCGCCGTGGTGCACCAGCATCAGCGTGGCGTCGTCCACGCTGCCGCGGCGACGGGCCAGCGCCAGCACCGCCTCGCAGCGCGACGCCAGCGTGCCGGGCGCGCCCAGCAGGCGGCCCAGCGCCTCGGCGTCCACGTGCTTGTGCACGCCGTCGCTGCACAGCGCCAGGCGCTCGCCCGCGGCCAGCCGGCACACGGCCACGTTGGCGCCGGTGGTGGCACCGTTGCCCACCATGCGCGCCGGATCGTCCGGGCTGCTGCCGGGCGGCGGGGTCTCGCCGAGCTGGGCGAAGGTGTCGTCGCGCGTCAGCAACTGGGCGCCGGCGCCGCCGGCGGCGATGCGGTAGACGCGGCAGTCGCCGACCCAGGCGACGAACCAGCGCGTGGCGCGCAGGTTGGCCGGGGCGCACAGCGCCAGCGTGGCGGCGCCGGGGGTTTCGCTGCGGCTGGCGATGTGGCGGGCGATGGCCTCGTCGGCGTCCTGCACGGCGCTGCGGATGCGGTCGGGGCCCAGGCGCTCGTCGTCCAGCTCGCGGTGCAGGCGCGCCACCAGCAGGCGGCTGGCGGCGTGGGCCAGCGCGCCGCCGCCCACACCGTCGGCCACGACGAAGAGGCGGCCGGCCAGGCTGAGCGGGCTGTGGGCGTCCTCGTTCTGCTCATGGCCGCGGCCGCAGGAGCTGGCCACCGCCACTTCCAGCCGCGCCCAGGCGCTGCGCCGGGTGGTGGCGCGGGTGGTCGTCGCGTCCCAGCCGGGCGGGGGCTCCAGCGGGGTGGTGGGGGTGGGCTGGGTGGCGGAGATCGGCATGGCGGGCCCCGGTTCAGTCGCGCAGCAGCCGCAAGGTGCAGGCCTGTGCGTCGGAGGTGCTGGCGCCCAAGGTGAGCGGCTGTCCGGCCGGCCATCGCACACGGCTGCCCGGCCGGTGGTGCTGGCCGCCGATGAGCACACCGTTGTCGCCCACCACCACGATGTCCGCGCCGTCCGCGTCCAGCGCCACCACGTCCAGGTGGTGGCCCGAGACGCCGTCGTGCCGGCGGTCGATGACCAGCGCGCTCTGGCGCGAACGGCCGATGGACAGCGGCAGTGCGGTGGCGCGCAGGGCCAGCCGGGCCGGGCCGCCGGCGGCGTCGACGATGGTGAGGCGAGCGTCGGCATGGCCGCTCAGGATGGCCGTCAGCGGCGTGCGCGGTGCGGCGGCGATGGGCGTGACGCGTGCGGCATGGTGCTGCGACGCGGCACCGCGCAGCGCCAGCCACGGGTGGTCGGCGGGCGGGCCGTCGCTGCGGGCGGAGAGCAGCAGGCGTGCACCATCGGCAAGGTGCAGGCGGGCGCCTTCGGCGCCGGGCAGCGGCGCGGCCGGCTCGTTCGCCGCGGCGGGCGCCGCCACCTGCGGGGACGCCGCGCCCGGCGTCTCGATGCGGATGCCGTTGGTGGAGCCGGCATCGGCGCACCACCAGCAGCCCTGGTCCAGCCACAGCTCGGCATGGCGGCGGCTGGTGTAGGTGCCGCGCACGACGATGTCGCAGCCTTCGCCCTTGCCGACCACGTAGCGCCGGCCGGCCACGACGGCCGGCAGCACGACGAGGCGGCGGCCGTCGGCGTCCTCCAGCTCGAACTCGCAGCGCAGGCCGCCGGCCAGCGGGGTCACCAGGGCGCCGGCGGCGGGCGCGGGGCTGGGCGCATGCGGGCGCGAAGATGCCGCGGCCGGGGCCGCGTCGATCTCGCTCCAGCGGCCCAGCAGCGTCACTTCGTAGGCCGGACCGCCATCGCTGGCGGGCTCGGCCAGCTCGGCCAGCAGGTCGCGGTAGTCATCGGCGCCGTCGTCGGCCAGGGCCTCGCCGTCGACCAGGCCGCCGAACTGGCTCAGGTCGATGGCGGCCGCGTTCGGCAGGCCGGCAATCACCTCGCGCACCAGGTAGCGCTTGACCTGCTCGGGCTTGAATTCGCGCATGAAGCGCAGCAGGCGGTCGTGCGCGGGCCGGTCGCCCTGGCAGTGCACGGCGATGCTGGTGAGCACGTAGCGGTCGCGGTCGGCAATGGCCAGGTGCAGGCGCAGCTGGCTGACGATGAAATGCTCCAGCTCCTGGCGCACGGCGTCGATGAGGGGCGCGTAATCGCCCAGGTGGCCGCCGAGCGGGCCGCCGAGAGACGAGCCGCCCTGGCCGAAGCCCGGCTCGGTGCCGCGCGCGGAAGCGGGAAGACGGCTGTCCAGGCCCAGGGTGCTGGGCGACCAGCCCGAAGCGCCGGCGGTCCAGCCCGAAGCCGCGCCCGTCGAGAGCGAAGGCTCCTGCATGCCAGCGTCGCGCGGCGGCAGGTCGACGCGCGACAGCAGGCCGCGGCTGCCCGGCTCGCGCCGGATGCGCTTGATAACCCATGATTTGAGCGACATGGCGGGTCTCTCTCCGTTCACTTTCGGTAGGCAACGACCAGCGTCAGCAGCGGGCCGTCGGCGGCCAGGCGGCGCAGCCGCGGCGGGTGGGGCAGGCCGTAGCCGGCCAGGCGCGCCATCAGGCGGCCGAAGGCGGGCTGCAGGCTGTCGCCGGCATCGGTGCGGCGGCGCAGCGCGGGCAGCGACAGCTCGATCTGCAGCGCGATGCGCGAGACGTCGCCGATGCCCACCAGCGTGCGGCGCAGCGTGTCTTCCAGGTCGGCGGTGCAGCGTTCGAACGGACCGTTGAAGGTCCACACCAGCGGCGCGGGCAGGGCGGGCGCGGCGCGCACGGCGGCGGGCACGCGGCGGGCGGGGGAAGGGTTCATCGTCATGGGGCGGAAGCAGCGGGGGACGCGGGTGTGGCCGGCAGCGCGCCGACGCGCCGGCCGGCGATCTGCATCGCGATCTCGGCGGCGGGGTTGGGGCCGCGGTCGCCGGCGCCGTGCACGATGCCGGTCTGGCGCACCCAGTTGCGCTCGGCCAGCACCGCGATCACCTTGCTCCAGGGGCCGGTGGACGCGCCATTCGCGCGATAGGCACCGACGTACCACTTGTAGGGCCGCAGCGAGCTGCAGGCGGCGGCGCGGGCATCGGCGGCGGGGCCGGTGGCGGCGGGCAGGGCGCCCGGCCGGCACAGCTGCGCCAGCTCGTTCAGGCTGACGCCGTCGTTCGGGAAGCTGGGCGTGCCGGTCTTGCCGGCCAGCCAGCCGATGTCGCGGCAGCGCCTGGCGTCGAAGACCTGCTCGCAGGCGCTGCGGGCGGTGCCTTCGCGGTGGCTGAAGGACAGGCCGCTCAGGATCACCTCGGCCGCCTCGTGGGAGACGCCCACCGGCTGCGGCGTGGCCAGGCCCCAGCGCTCGGCCGCGGGGGCCAGGCGGCGGCCGGCGCTGTCCTGCAGCGCGTCCACCAGGTGCGGGCGGCGCTGCGTCTCTTGTCCGTTGGCGGCGGCGGCCAGCGCGGACAGCATGCCGGCCACGCCCAGCGTGGTGGCGCGGGCATGGCCCTGGCCCCAGCCTTCGGCGGCGATGTCCACCACGCCGCGGCCGCGGCACTTTTCCCAATCGTCGTCGGTGCCGCGCGCGCCGTCGGCCCCGGCGGAACAGCGGCGGATGACCGCGGGGTCCATGGCCACCGGCGGCATCAGCGCCATCGGCCGGCCGGCGGCGTGGCGTGCACCGCCGGGTTCGGTGAGCAGGCGGCCATAGGCCACCGGCGTGGCCAGGGGCTGCACCAGGCCATCGGCCGCGCGGGCGTCGATGGCGCGGCCGAACAGCAGGTCGTGGCGGCCGCACTGGCCGGTGCCGGGCGCGCAGGCGGCGTCCCAGCCCAGGGCCAGCGCGGCGGCCTGCACGTCCCATGGCCGGCGGCAGGGCTGCGGGCCGCCGTCGATGCACAGCATGCGGTCCAGGAAGCGCGCGGAATCGGAGCGCAGCAGCTCGCCGCGCAGGCTCTGGCGCGCCGGCGTGCCGGGCTGCGCCAGCGCCGCGCGCTCGGCGGCCAGCCAGCGGCGGCCCTGCTCGCTGCCGTCGTTCAGGAAGGCGGCGGCCATGATGGGCTTGATGGTGGAGGCGGGCATCGCGTCGTGGTAGACGGCCGGGTTCAGCAGCGCATCGGGCCGGTAGCGCACGGGGTAGGGCAGGCGCTTGTCGCAGGCGGCGTCGCGGCCGGGGCCGTCCACCTCCTGCCGTGCGCAGGGGGTCAGGGCACCGGCCAGCGCGTCGATGCGGCCGCTTTGCACGTCGACGATGGCGATGGCCGCCATGCGCACCATCGCGCCTTCCAGCAGGCGCTGGCCCAGCGGGTGGCCGGCGTCTTCGGCGCGCTGGATGCCGAGCGCGCGGCAGACGTCGTGGCGGCCGGTGTAGCAGGCGGCGGTGCGCTGGGCCAGGGCCTGGGTGGCGGGGTCGATGGTCAGGCGCAGCGAGAAGCCGACGTCCAGCGGCGTGCCGTCCAGCGCGATGCGGTTGGGGCCGTGGTG
>CBIHPZ010000318.1:0-5348 GCA_966211865.1 uncultured Aquabacterium sp. | reverse complement strand
CGCCACCGAACGCCCGCAGGACGACTACCACATCAGCTCGCCCACCGCGCGGCTGGACCACCGCACGCGCGTGCTCAAGCACGCCGACAGCTTCGTGGTGCTCGACCGCCTGGGCAATGCCGAAAGCCAGGGCGCGACCGAGTACGGCCTGTTCCACCAGGACACGCGGCACCTGTCGCGGCTGGCGCTGTACATCAGCACGCGCGGCCAGTCGCCGCGGCCGCTGATGCTGCTGGGCTCGGCGGTGAAGGACGACAACGCGCTGCTCTTCGTGCACCTGACCAACCCGCCGATCGAGGGCGCCGACGGCGCCGACGAGCTGCCCCAGGGCCTGTTGCACCTGCTGCGCACGCAGGTGCTGTGGCGCGGCGCGCTGTACGAGCGGCTGCGCATCCACAACTACAGCGGCCAGCACGTGCAGTTCACGCTGCACGCGCGCTTCGACGCCGACTTCGCCGACATCTTCGAAGCCCGGGGCATGCGCCGCGAAGGCCGCGGCAGCCTGCGCCCGCCGCGGCTGGACGGCCCCTCCATGCTGTTCCAGTACGAAGGCCTGGACCGGCGCCTGCGCCGCACCCGCATCGACTTCGAGGCCGAGCCCAGCGCCTTGAGCCCCGGCCGCGCCGATTTCGCGATAGACCTGGCGCCGCACACCGCCTTCTGCACCCGCTGGACGGTGCACTGCGGCAGCGAGGACGCGGCCACCGGCCATGCCGCGCCGCCGCGCGCGCTGGCCATGCCGGCGCAGGAGCCGCCGTGGTACGAGCAGGCGGAGGAACGCCTGCGCGCCGAGATGCAGGCCGCACGCGACCGCGAGCCGGCGCTCTACACCTCCAACAGCCAGTTCGACCAGTGGATCCAGCGCTCCCTGGCCGACCTGCACATGCTGGCCACCGACACCGGCCACGGCCGCTACCCCTACGCCGGCGTGCCGTGGTTCAGCACGCCGTTCGGCCGCGACGGCATCATCACCGCGCTGCAGTGCCTGTGGCTGGCGCCCGACCTGGCGCGCGGCGTGCTGCAGTACCTGGCGGCGATGCAGGCCAGCGGCATCAGCGAAGCGCAGGACGCGCAGCCCGGCAAGATCCTGCACGAGACCCGCGGCGGCGAGATGGCCGCCACCGGTGAAGTGCCTTTTGGGTGTTATTACGGGTCGATCGATTCGACGCCGCTGTTCCTGATGCTGGGCGGCGCCTACCTGGAACGCACGGCGGACCTGCAGCTGGTGCAGGCGCTGTGGCCGAACTTCGAGCGCGCCGTGGCGTGGATGGACCACCACGGCGACATCGACGGCGACGGCTTCGTCGAGTACGCCCGCATGACCGACCGCGGCCTGGCGAACCAGGGCTGGAAGGACTCGCACGACGCGGTCTTCCACGACGACGGGCGCCTGGCCGAAGGGCCGATCGCGCTGTGCGAGGTGCAGGGCTATGTCTACGCCGCGCGCCGCGCCGCGGCCGCCATGGCCTCGGCACTGGGCCGGCACGAGCAGGCGCAGGCGCTGCACGCGCAGGCCGACGCCTTGAAGCAGCGCTTCGAGGACGCCTTCTGGTGCGGGGACATTGGAAGTTATGCCATCGCGCTGGACGGCCGCAAGCGGCCTTGCCGCACCAGTTCGTCCAACGCGGGCCAGGTGCTGTTCACCGGCATCGCCAGCCCGGAGCGCGCCGCCGCGGTGGCCGCCACGCTGATGTCCGAGCCCTGCTTCAGCGGCTGGGGCGTGCGCACGGTGGCTTCCACCGCGGCGCGCTACAACCCCATCTCGTACCACAACGGTTCCGTGTGGCCGCACGACAACGCCCTGATTGCCGCTGGCTTGGCGCGTTATGGGCACCGCGACGCGGCGGCCCGCATCCTGGGCGGCCTGTTCGAGGCCTCGCTGCATTTCGACCTGAACCGCCTGCCGGAGCTGTTCTGCGGCTTCGTCAAGCACCCCGGCGAGCCGCCCACCCTGTACCCGCAGGCCTGTTCGCCGCAGGCCTGGGCCGCGGCGGCACCGCTGATGTGCCTGCAGGCCTGCCTGGGGCTGCAGGTGGACGGCGCGCGCGGCCTGGTGCAGTTCCACAACCCGGTGATGCCCAGCTTCCTGGGCCAGGTGCACCTGCAGGGCCTGCGGCTGCCGCAGGGCACGATGGACGTGGTGGTCACCCGCCACGACCACAGCGTGGGCGTGCGCCTGACGCGGCGCGACGGCGACGTGGGGCTGGTGGTCACGATGTAGCGGGCGGCACGCCGTTTGCCTGCCGGCCTTGCGCAGGATCAGCACCGTGCGCCGCCAGCCCGCGGTGCACGGTGCCACAGGCGCCTGGCCTGCATCCTGCCCGTTAGGATGGCGGCCCCATGATGCGTGACCAGACCCTGGGCGAGGAAATCGCCAACGCCTTGAGCCACGGGCTCGGCTTCGTCCTCGCGGTGGCTTCGCTGCCCATCCTCGTGCACCACGCGGCGGTGCGCGGCGGCCCGGCCGACGTGGTGGCCGCCAGCGTGTTCGCCGCCACGGCCATCGTGCTGTACCTGGTCAGCACGCTGTACCACGCGCTGCCGGCGGGCCGCGCCAAGCTGTGGTTCAACCGGCTCGACCACGCATCCATCTACCTCTTCATCGCCGGCAGCTACATGCCCTTCCTGCTCGGACCGCTGAAGGGCACCTGGGGCTGGTCGCTGTTCGCGGTGGTGTGGGGCGCGGCGGCGCTGGGCGTGGCCGCCAAGCTGATGGACCGGCTCAAGCACCCGCTGTGGTCCACCGGCCTCTACGTGGCCATGGGCTGGGTGGCGGTGGTGGCCACCGCGCCGCTGCTGGAACGCATGTCGTCCAACGGCCTGGTCTGGCTGGTGGCGGGCGGCCTGTCGTACACCGTGGGCGCCATCGTCTTCCTGTTCGACGAGAAGGTGCGCTACGCCCACTTCGTCTGGCACCTCTTCGTGCTGGGCGGCAGCACCTGCCATTTCTTCGCGGCGCTGTGGCACGCGCACGGCTCGGCGGTGCCGGCCTGAGCAGCGTCACGCCAACGTCCGCGGCCGCTTCTATCCGGCGCTAGGAACGGTCCTCACACACTGCGGTCGGCCGGCGTGCACGCGTCGGCACCCACGGCGGCCATCAGCGAAGGCAGCTCGTCCACCAGCTCGCTGGCCAGGTAGCCCACGCCGCCCTGGCGCGCGGCCAGGCGTTCGCCGGCCAGCGCATGCAGCACCACGCCCCAGGCAGCCGCCTGGTCCAGCGGCGCGCCCCGCGCCACGAAACCGGCGATGAGGCCGGCCAGCACGTCGCCCGAACCGGCGGTGGCCAGGCCCACGTTGCCACCGCTGTGGCGCCAGGGGGGCGCTTCACCGTCGGCCGAGGCGATCAGCGTGGTCGCGCCCTTGAGCACGACGGTGGCGTTCCAGCGCCGCGCCGTGTCCGCCGCCTGGCCCAGGGCATCGGCCTGCACCGCGTCCTTGGGCTCGCCGCTCAGGTGCGCCATCTCACCGGCGTGCGGCGTCAGCAGCACCGGGCGGCGCGCCGCCGGCTCGTGCAGCGCGGCGGCCATCGCCGCGGCGTCCAGGATGACCGGCACGTCCGGCAGGCGTTCCAGCAGCGCGGTGGCCAGGCGGCAGGCGGCCTGCTCGTCCTGCATGCCGGGGCCGATCAGCAGCGCGCCGGCGCCGCGGCCCATCGCGGCAATGCGGTCGGCGCTGCGCGGGTCCAGGCCGCCGGCGCGGGTCTCGGGCACGCCGGCCACGCGCAGCTCGGGCACCGCCAGCGCCAGGCCGGTGGCGGCCGGCCCCGCGGTGGCCACCGCCACCTTGCCGGCGCCCACGCGCAAGGCCGCACGCGCGGCCAGCACCGCGGCGCCAGGCATTTCGCGGCTGCCCGCCACGATCAGCACGCGGCCGCGCGATTCCTTGTCGCCATCGCCTTCCAGCAGCGGCAACGGCCAGGCGCGCAGTGCGGCGCTGTCCAACAGGCGCACATCGCTGCCCGTCATGGCTTGGGCGCCACCGGCGCGTCCGGCTCGGCCGTCACCGCCTCGCCGGCGGCCTGCAGCGGCAGCGTGAAGTTCAGCAGGCGCGGCGCCAGGCGCCCATTGGGCGCGGGGTCGGGCTCGAATTCATAGGACGTGACGCCGCAGTTCGGCACGTCGGCCCCGCGGTCGGCCTGCAGGATGCGGGCTTCGTCGAGGTGCTCCACCAGGTAGCGGAAGCAGTTCACCGTCACCTGGTGGGCGACGATCAGCACGCGCTGGCGCCGGTGTTCGCGCGTGATCATCTCCACCACGCTGCGCAGCCGCAGGATCACGTCGCACCAGCTCTCGCCGCCGGGCGGGCGGAAGTAGAACTTGCCCACGTGGTTGCGCTGCGCCGCCAGCTCGGGGTAGCGCTGGCGGATGCCCAGCACGGTCAGGCGGTCGAGGATGCCGAATTCCTTCTCGCGCAGGCGCTCGTCGCAGATGAAGTGCGGCGGCTTCAGCGGCAGGCGCGCGGCCTGCAGCACGCGCTGCGCCGTCTGCAGCGCGCGCCGGTAGGGCGAGCACAGCAGCACCTCCGGGCGCTGGTCGGCCGGCAGGTCGCCGAACCAGCGGCCCAGCGCATCGGCCTGGCGTTCGCCCAGTTCGGACAGCGGCACGTCCATGTCGCGGGTGGCGATGTCGATCAGCTCATGCCCCGCCGCTTCGGCCTGGTCGCGTGCGACATTCCCGGCGCTCTGGCCATGGCGGACGATCCACAGCGTCTGCGGCCACTTCTGCTCGTGCATGGGCATGTTGGGGTGCGGGGTGTCCATGGCGGCCGGCGAGGCAAGGCACGTTCCCGCCATGGGGCGCGGCCGGGTGCGTGGTGCGGACATTGCTGTTGCGTGTCGCCGCCGTGAGCAGCCGTGAAGCAATCGCAAGCAGGCGACAGGCTCGCAAGCAATTGCCGGTTGACAGGGGAAACCTGTCGGCCCGCCGCGCCGCGCGCGCGCTGAGGGGGTCGGCGCGGTGTTGGGCGCGCCACGCGAACACCCCCAGAACATGGATTCTTCGACTTCCCCGCGGGGAGGGTGCATGGCACGCATGGCCGTTCTGCCCGCCGCCACCGTGGCGGTGGTGCGCCGTTGGTGCAGGCAGCGCAGCGCCGCACTGGCGCTGCTGCTCGCCGGCCTGTGCATGGCCGGCGGACCGGCCCTGGCCCAGGGACGGCCGCGCATCGACGGCGTCGACGTCGAACGCGTGGCGCAGCTGTCGCCCGGCACGCGCCTGAACTTCAGCGTCTTCGGCAGCCCGGGCGGTCAGGTGGTGGTGCAGATCGACGGCGCGCGCCACCCGCTGCCGCTGCGTGAGCTGCAGCCCGGCGTGTACGACGGCAGCTACCGGCTGGAGCCCGGCGAGCAC
>CBIHPZ010000317.1:0-5356 GCA_966211865.1 uncultured Aquabacterium sp. | reverse complement strand
CTTCAGCTTCGCCAGGCTGTCCTCCACCTTGGGTCCCATCACCGCGTCCATGGTGGTGAAGGCGGTGGTGACCTTGGTGAAGTACGACATGCCGCCCGACGCGGCCCAGCGCAGCAGGGTGCCGCTGTCGTGCGGGCGCAGGTCGATCTCCAGCGTGCTCTTGTCCTCGTAGGGCTCTTCCATCTCGACCTGCACCATCACGCGCGAAGGCGGCACGGCCTGGGTGATGACGGCGCGGCCCTTGCCGGAGTGCATGCCGCCCACCCAGCCGTAGCCGGCGCCCGGGCCGCGGGCGGGGCCGAAGAAGGTGCGCTTGAGCGCCGGGTCCTTCATCTCGTCCATCGACCAGTCGGGCCAGCGGCGCACGTCCTCGATCAAGGTGTAGACCTTCTCCGGCGGCGCCTTCACCAGCACCGTGCGCTCGACGCGGTAGTCGCTGGGGCGCGCCGCGGCGACGATGAGCACCGCGACGATGACGGCGAAGAGCATGCCGCCGAGCACGAAGACCAGGCGCGCGAACATCGGGGAGGCGCCTCGCGTCACAGCCCTGCCCCCTTCAGTTCGGCCCGTGCATGGGCCAGCCACAGGCGCAAGCGCTGGCGTTCCATCAGGCCCAGGCTCACGCCATCGGGCGCGCTGTTGTTGCCGGCGGCCCAGAAGCTGGAGTTGGCGGCATCGATCTTCTGCACCACGGTGTCGTGCAGCTTCTTCAGGGTGACGATGCGCGCGCCCAGGCTCAAAGCGCGGTCCTGCAGGCCGGACTTCTCCAGCAGCGAGAAATCGTCGCCGCGCAGCTGGTTGCGCACGATGACGTAGCGCAGCCGCGCGCCGAAGCGGTCGAGCAGCTTCTGCAGCAGCTCCATCGAATCGCGGCCGTTGTCCATCACGTTCCAGTAGTGCAGCGCAATGCCCTGCATGTCCGCCAGGTCCAGCACGCCGGAGTCTTCCATCCAGCGCACCAGCGGCTCCTGCGTCTGCGCGGCCAGGTCCACCATCACCCGGCGCGCCGGCACGTCCACGGCCGATTCGATGATCGCGTCCAGGTGCTCGTAGCGGTCGATGACGATGGGCGACGCGAAGCCGTTGTAGAAGCGGGTGAGGGTGCCGTGCGAGCGGTCGGTGTCGAAGCCGATGAAGGGGATCTGGTGGTCGATGAAGTGCTGCGCCAGCAGCCGCGCGACGAAGGACTTGCCGACGCCGCCCTTCTCGCCGCCGATGAGGTGCACCTGGCCGTTGTTGGCGGTCGCGAGCGTGGGGATGGTGGACATGGGTGCCGGCTTCCTGGGCTGCGAGGGTGGACGCGGAGTGCGATTGTGCAGGCTGCGGACGGTCCCCAGCGCCGCCCGTGCGGCGGCCGCCGCGGGTTCAGCGGTCCGACAGCCGCGCGACGAAACGCTCGCCCGCGCCGGGCCGCAGCTTGCCCACCACGGCCACCGCGGGCGGCTGCGCCAGCATGCGGGCGAAGGTGGCGCGCACGGCTTCGGCGTCCACGGCCTCCACCCGCGCCTGCTGCTCGGCCGGCGTGCGCACGCGGCCCAGCACGGCCAGCTGCTGCACCGCTTCCTCGATGCGGCGGAAGGGCCGCTCCTGCGTGCGCAAATCGCGCACCGCGATCTGGTTGCGGGCGCGCTCCAGCGCCACGTCGTCGATGCGGTCGGCATGCTGCAGCAGCAGGGTGCCCACGGCGTCGAAGAAGGCGTCCAGATGCTCGGGCGCCATCGACGCTTCGATGACGAACTGGCCCGCCGCCGGCAGCACGTCGGCCGAACAGGAGGCGTGGTAGACGAGGCCGCGGCGCTCGCGCAGCTCATCCAGCAGCGGGCTGCTCATGCCTTCGCCAAAGACCGCGGCGGCCACGGTGCCGGCGGCATCGTCGTCGGCGAGCGACGGCAGCGGAAAGCCCAGCACCACGTGGCTCTGGCTGCTGCCGGCCTGGCGCTTCTGGCGCAGGCCGCCGCGCCACTGCGGCGGCACGATGCGGTTCTCGGTGCCCGTGGCCATGCTGCCGAACGCGGCCTCGGCCTCGCGCAGCATCGCGTCGGCATCCACCGCACCGGCCACGGCCACCAGCACGTTGCCGCCCGCGTAGTGCTGGCGCACGTAGTCCAGCAGGTCGTGGCGCTGGAAGCGGCTGATGTTGGCGCGCGTGCCGATCACCGGCTGCGCCAGCGGGTGCTGGCCGAAGCAGTTGCGGTCGAAGAGCTTGTAGGCCGCGGACAGCGGGTCGTCCTCGTCCTCGGCGAATTCCTGCAGGATGACCTGCCGCTCGCGCTCCAGCTCGGCCTCGGGGAAGGTGCTGTGCCGCACGATGTCGGCCAGCATGTGCATGAAGGCGGGCGCATGCGGCGCCAGGCCGTGCATGTGGAAGGCGGTGTGGTCCTTGTCGGTGTGGGCGTTGACCTCGGCGCCCAGGCGCTCGGCATCGAGGTTGATGCGCTGGCAGTCGCGCCCCTCGGTGCCCTTGAAGGCCATGTGCTCGACGACGTGGCTGATGCCGTTGAAGCGCGCGCTTTCATGCTGGCTGCCGGCGCGCACGAACACGCTGAGGCTGACGCTGCCCAGCCAGGGCATCGGTACCGCCACGACGCGCACGCCGTTGCTCAAGCTGTGGATTCGGGTGGGGGCGTCGTGGCGGGCGGGGTTCATCAGCGGGAAACGTAGCAGGCGGGCAGCCTACCGCAGCTTCGCCAGCACCTGCTCCATCTCGGTTGATGTGTACGCGCGCAGCGACTTGGAGCGGATGTTGCCCTGCTGCGCCATCGCCAGGCTGAAGGCGGTGATGGACTGCTCGTCCTTGCCCTCGATCACGCAGACGATGTCGTACTCGCCCGCGGTCCAGTAGATGTCCCTCATCGTCACGCCGAAGCGCTGCGCCACTTCCTTCGCGGCCGCGGCACGCTGGGTGGTTTCCTTGACGCTCTGCAGGCCCTTGTCGGTGAAGTTCATGAGGCCGATGTAGGTGACCATGGTGTGCTGTCTCCGATCGTGGCGGGGCCGTTCGGTGAACACACTCGCGCGGCGCCGGCCCCGGAAAGCGCGGCGCGAGCGCATCGTCGGGGGCGGATCGGGCTGCCGGGGCAGCGGCGGCCGTGACGGGCCTGGGGCTGCGGCGGGAGACTGGTCAGTCGCGGGGCGATGACCCCGGGGATGCTACGCCTTCGGGGTGCGAAGGCAAGGCTTGGCGCGTCCCACGGACGGGTTGCCGGCGGATCTCAATGCGCAGGGCATCAGCGCGCCGCCACGGCCGGCGGGAGCGGCATCTTCCGCTCCTGCATCACCTGCCGCGCGCGGTCGGGGTAGTCGGTGATCAGGCCGTCCACGCCCCAGTCCATCAGGCGCGCCATGTCGGCCGGGTTGTTCACGGTCCAGGGCAGCACTTCCAGGCCCAGCTGGTGGGCTTCGGTCACCAGCGCGGGCGTCAGGTCGTTGAAGTTGGGGCTCCAGATGACGCCGCCCGCGGCCTTGACCATCTTCGGCACGCTGCCGTGGGTCTTCAGGTCGAAGCCGGCGGTCCAGGTGCCGTCGCTGATGGTGTCGAAGCTGGGCCGCTGCGCGCTGAGGTAGGCGGTGGGGATGTCGGGCGCCAGCTTTTGCACCAGCTGCTGAACGCGCCAGTCGAAGCCCTGGATGGTGACCCGGCGTTCGGCTTCGGCGCCGCGGATCACGTCCAGCACCGTGCGCACCACGGTTTCCAGTGGCGGCGTGTGGTCGGGGTTGCGGGGGTCGAGCTTGATCTCGATGTTGGCGCGCAGGCTTTGCGCGCCCGGCGTGCGCATCAGGCCCAGCACCTGCTGCAGCGTGGGCATGCGTTCGCCTTCGCTCGGGCGTTGGTCGGGGAAGTTCTTGGCCACCGGGCTGTCCGGCCGGGCGCGTTCCACGCGGTAGCGGGTGCGCAGCTGGTCGGCGGTCAGGCTCTTCACCAGCGGCCCGGGGCCGGGCAGCCAGTCGCCCTGCTCGGTGCGGGTGATGTCGCGGTTCAGCGCCGGGTCGTGCGTGACCATGGGGATGCCGTCGGCGCTCAGGTGCACGTCCAGCTCCAGCGTGTCGACGCCGATCGCCATCGCGGTGCGGAAGGCGGCCAGCGTGTTCTCGGGCGCCAGGCCGCGCGCGCCGCGGTGGCCTTGCAGGTCGAAGGCCTGCGCGGCGGTGGTGGCGGCAGCCAGGGCCAGCAACACCGCGCTGGCGAAAGCCCGGCGCGAACGGAACAGGGTCATGCAAAGGTCTCCTGCGCAAAGCGCCGGCGCAGCGCGTCAGCGCGTTTCGGATCGAGGTTGACGCGGTCCAGGTCGCCACGCACCTGCGGCAGTGCCAGCAGGCGCCGGTCCATCACCCGGAACCACAGCGGCGGAATGTAGGCCAGCGGGAACATGCCGAAGTAGCCGCTGGGCAGCTGCGGCACGTCCTCGAAATGCCGCAGGCTCTGGTAGCGGCGCGACGGGTACGCGTGGTGGTCGGAATGGCGCTGCAGGTGGAACAGCGCCAGGTTGGTCACCAGGTGGTTGGTGTTCCAGGAATGGTGCGGCTGCGGCGCTTCGTACGCGCCATTCGGCAGCTTGCGCCGCAAGAGGCCGTAGTGCTCGACGTAGTTGGCGGAGGTGAGCTGCCACCATGCCACCACGTTGTGGATGGCGAGGAAGGGCAGCATCACCCAGCCGAAGGCGGCGATGAGGCTGCCCTGCAGCAGCAGCGTGATGGCGTAGGACTGCAGCATGGCGTTGTGCCGCAGGTCCCAGGGCGAATGGCCCGCGTCTTTCAGGCGTTGGGATTCCAGCGCCCACGCGCGGCGGATGCCGCCCGGCAGCTCGCGCAGCGCGAAGCGGTAGATGCTTTCGCCCATGCGCGCGCTGGCGTGGTCTTCCGGCGTGGCCACCCAGCGGTGGTGGCCGCGGCCGTGTTCCACCGTGAAGTGGCCATAGGCCGGCACCGCCAGCGCCAGGCGCGCCAGCCACTGTTCCAGCCGGTTGTGCTTGTGGCCCAGCTCGTGCGCGGTGTTCAGGCCCAGGCCCGAATCGGCGCCGACCACGTAGGCCAGCAGCACCAGCGCCCACCAGTCCAGGTGCCGGGTGCCGGCCCACCAGGCGCAGCCGATCAGCGCCACGTAGTGCATGGGCACCGTGACCCAGGTGAGCCAGCGGTACCAGCGGTCTTCTTCCAGCTGCGGCACCACCGCCTCGGGCGGGTTGTTCTCGTCCTCGCCCAGCCAGGCGTCCAGCAGCGGCATCAGGCCATAGCTGATCACCAGTGGCAGCGCCAGGCTGATCTGCCAGCCGGTGGCCTGGTGCAGCGCCATGCCGCCGAAGGGCAGCAGCGTGAACACGACGGACAGCGCCCACCAGGCGCGCTTGCGGTCGCGGTA